>NZ_JBSGJD010000461.1:0-3440 GCF_053605405.1 Amycolatopsis sp. NPDC003861 | reverse complement strand
GACGGCCTCGAGCTGGATCGGGTGGACGTGGTGCAGCCGGCTTCGTTCGCGGTGATGGTGGGGTTGGCCGCGGTGTGGCGGTCGTTCGGGGTGACCCCGGACGCCGTGATCGGCCATTCCCAAGGGGAGATCGCGGCCGCCTGCGTGGCCGGGGCGTTGTCGCTGGAGGATGCGGCGAAGGTGGTGGCGCTGCGGAGCCAGGCCATCGCGGAGTCGCTGGCCGGACGCGGCGGAATGCTGTCGCTCGGCTTGCCGGCGGACCAGGCCGGGGCCCGGGTGCGGGCGTGGGACGGCCGCGTGGAAGTGGCGGCCGTCAACGGCCCGGCCTCGGTGGTGGTGGCCGGCGACCCCGGCGCACTGGCCGAGGTCCGGGCCGCGTGCGAGAACGACGGGGTGCGGGCCCGGATGATCCCGGTGGACTACGCCTCCCACACCCGCCACGTCGAAGTACTGCGCGAGCAGCTGCCGCGGACCCTGGCCGCGATCCGGCCGGGGCCCGCGCAGGTGCCGATGTGGTCGACGGTCACGCAGGCGTGGCTCGACGGCCCGGAGCTCGACGCGGAGTACTGGTACCGCAACCTGCGCCACCGGGTCGGCTTCGGCCCGGCCGTCGAGGCGCTGGTGGCGCAGGGACACCGGGCGTTCGTCGAGGTGAGCCCGCACCCGGTGCTGACCACGGCGGTGCAGGAAGTCCTGGACGGCCACGACGTCGCCACGGTGGTCACCGGGACACTGCGCCGGGACGACGGCGGACTGCGGCGCCTGCTGACCAGCCTGGCCGAGGTGCACGTCCGGGGGATTCCGGTCACCTGGACCACGAACCGGCCGGCGGAGCACGTCGGCCTGCCCACCTACGCCTTCCGGCACCAGCGCTACTGGCTCGACATCCCCGACCCGGCCGGCGACGTCTCGACCGCGGGCCTGAGCTCCCCGGCCCACCCGCTGCTGGGCGCGGCCCTGCCACTGGCCGACGGCGGCGGCGTGGTGCTCAGCGGGCGCATCTCCACGCGGTCGCACCCGTGGCTGGCCGGGCACGCCGTCGCCGGCGTGGTGCTGCTGCCCGGGACGGCGTTCCTCGAACTGGCCGTCCGCGCCGGCGACGAAGCGGGCTGCCCGGTCGTCGAGGAACTCGTGGTCGAGACACCGCTGGTGCTGCCGGCCGAAGGTGCGGTGCGGTTGCAGGTCGTGGTCGACGACGCCGATGCGGCCGGACGCCGGGCCGTCCGCGTCCACAGCCGCGACGACGCCGACGACAGCGGACGGTGGACGCGGCACGCCGCGGGCACGCTGACCGCCGTCGCGCCGGCCGCGGCCTTCGACCTGGCGCAGTGGCCGCCGCCGGACGCCGAGCGAGCCGACCTCGCCGGCTTCTACGACACCCTGGCCGGCACCGGCCTCGAGTACGGCGAGGTGTTCCGGGGCCTGCGGCAGGTCTGGACGCGCGGCGACGAGGTCTTCGCCGAGGTCGCGCTGCCTGACGGAATCACCGACGCGGCCGGGTTCGGGCTGCACCCGGCCCTGCTCGACGCCGCGCTGCACAGCACCGGCTTCGCCGCCTCCGCCGGCCCGGCGGACGGGCCGATCCTCCTGCCGTTCTCGTGGACCGGCGTGACGCTGCACGCCGCGGGCGCGTCGGCGCTGCGGGTGCACGCCACGCGAACCGCCGCCGACCACGTCTCGCTGGTCGTGGCCGACCGCGCCGGAGCGCCGGTCGCCACCGTTTCTTCGCTGACGTTGCGCCCGGCCGGACCGGTCGGGTCCGGCGCTGCCCTGACCGGTGGCGCCCTCTTCCGGACCGACTGGGTTCCGGCGGCGCTTCCCGCCGTCACCGACCCGCCATTGTGGACGGTATTGGACGTGCCGTCCGCCCCCTTGCGCGCCGCGGTGGGGCACGTCCTGACCGAAGTGCAGAAGTGGCTCGACGCCCCGGAAACCGGCACCCGGCTCGTGGTGGTGACCGAAGGCGCCGTCGCGGCCCGCGACGGCGAGCTCGTCCGCGATCCGGTGCCGGCCGGGGTGTGGGGACTGGTGCGGTCGGTGCAGTCGGAGCACCCGGGCCGGCTCGTGCTGGCCGATGTGGACGGCCCGGAAGCCCGGGCGATGCTGCCGGCGGTGGTCGCTTCCGGGGAGCCGCAGGCGGCGATCCGCGGCGGCACCGTGCTGCTGCCGCGGCTGGCCCGCGTCACCGCGGAACCGGTGCTGCCGGACGATCCGGCGTGGCGGCTGGAGAGCACGGGCGACGGCACGCTCGAAAGCCTGCGGCCGGTGCCGTGCCCCGAGGTGCTGCGGCCGCTGGGAGACGGCGAAGTGCGGGTCGAGGTGCGCGCGGCGGGGGTCAACTTCCGCGACGTCCTGGTGTCGCTGGGCATGGTGCCCGGCCAGGAGGGGATCGGTGGCGAGTTCGCCGGGATCGTGACCGAGACCGGCGCCGGGGTTTCCGGGCTGCGCGCGGGAACCCGCGTGATGGGCATCCTCGACGGCGCGGCCGGCGGGTTCGGCCCCGTGGTGGTGACCGACGAGCGGCTGGTCACCGAGGTGCCGGCCGGCTGGTCGTTCGAGGTGGCCGCTTCGGTGCCGATCGCGTTCCTGACCGCCCTGTACGGCCTGCGGGACCTGAGCGGCGTCGGGGCCGGGGACCGGGTGCTGGTGCACGCCGCGACCGGCGGGGTGGGCCTGGCCGCGGTGCGGCTGGCCCGCTGCTTCGGGGCGGAGGTGTTCGGGACCGCGAGCCCGGCCAAGCAGGACGTGCTGCGCGCCGAGGGCCTGGCCGAATCGCACATCGCCGGCTCCCGGTCGGCGGAGTTCGCCGGCCGGTTCGGCGAGGTCGACGTCGTGCTCAACTCGCTGACCGGCGACCTCGCCGACGCCTCGCTCGGCCTGCTGGCGCCCGGTGGCCGGTTCCTGGAGCTGGGCAAGACCGACCTCCGCGACGCCGCGGCCGTGGCGGCGGCCCACCCCGGAATCCGTTACCAGGCCTACGACCTGGGCCGGTCGGCGGGGCCGGACCGGATCCGGGAGCTGCTGCGCGAGCTGGTGACGCTGTTCGAAAGCGGGCAACTGACCCCGTTGCCGGTCACCGTCCGGGACATCCGGCGGGCGCCCGAGGCACTGCGGTTCATGAGCCAGGCCCGGCACGTCGGCAAGGTCGTGCTGCGGCTCCCACGGCGGCTGGACCCGGAGGGCACGGTGCTGATCACCGGCGGCACCGGCACCCTCGGCGGGCTGCTGGCCTGGCACCTGGCCGCCCGGCACCGGGTGCGGCACCTCGTCCTGCTCAGCCGCGGCGGTCCCGCGACCGCCGAAGCGCGGCACCTGGTGGGGCAGCTGACCGAACTGGGCGCGCAGGTGCACGTCGTGGCGGGCGATGCGGCCGACCGGGACGCGGTGGCCGCGGTCCTCGCCGGAATCCCGGCCGAGCACCCGCTGACCGCCGTGGTCCA
>NZ_JBSGJD010000460.1:0-3443 GCF_053605405.1 Amycolatopsis sp. NPDC003861 | reverse complement strand
CCAGGCCTGCGCCGGATGGCCCGAAACCCCACCCGGCCACTCACACTCTTCGGAATCACCACATGACCAGCACAAACGACTTTGCCGGAACCCTGGCCCACCCTGGGGGGCGTTCCCAAGTCCAGTCTATCGGCAGGGCCCGACAAAGCCCGTGGCCGAAGCCTGGTTGTCCACAACTCCGCAGAGTTGTGGACAACCAGGCTCAGCGATTCGCGCCGACCAGTTCCCGTTCCTCGGGCTCGTCCAGGTGCTTCGTGAGCTTCTCGCCCTCGACGTCGACGTCCGGCAGGATGCGGTCCAGCCACTTCGGCAGCCACCACGCGCTGCGGCCCAGCAGCGACATCACGGCCGGGACCAGGGTCATCCGGACCACGAACGCGTCCACCAGCACGCCGAACGCCAGCGCGAAGCCGATCGACTGGATCAGCGACGATTCCGCGAGGACGAAGCCGGCGAACACGCTGATCATGATCAGCGCCGCCGCGACGACCACCCGGGCGCCGTGGCGGAAGCCGGTCACCATCGCTTCCTGCGGCTCCGCGCCGTGGACGTGCTCCTCGCGCATCCGCGTCACCAGGAACACCTGGTAGTCCATCGCCAGCCCGAACAGCACGCCGATCAGCAGGATCGGCAGCATGCTCATGATCGGGCCGGTCGACTCGACGCCGAGCAGGTCCGTCAGCCAGCCCCACTGGAACACCGCGACCACCGCGCCGAACGTCGCCGCGACCGAGCCGAGGAAGCCGATCGTCGCCTTCAGCGGCACCACCACCGAGCGGAACACCAGCATCAGCAGCACGAACGCCAGCCCGACGATCAGCGCCAGGTACGGCAACATCGCGTCCGACAGCTTCTCCGAGACGTCGATGTTCGCCGCGGTCTGGCCGGTGACGGCCAGCTTCGCGTCCAGGTTGCCGGATTCCGCGCGGATCGCGGCCACCAGGTCCTCGGTCTGCGTGCTGCTCGGGCCGCTCTTCGGGATCACCGTGAGCAACGCCGTGTCGCCGGCCTGGTTGAGCCGCGGCGGCGTGACGGCGGCGACGTCGGGCAGCTTCTGGATGTCGGCCGCGGCCTGGCCGAGCGCGGCCTGGCGGTTGCCGCTCGCGGAGACGTCGACGACGACCAGCAGCGGGCCGTTCGAGCCTTCGCCGAAGCTGCGGCTCGCGATCTCGTACGCCTTGCGCTGCGTCGACTCCGGTGCCGCGGTGCTGTCGTTGGGCAGGCCGAGCTGCATGCTCAGCGCGGGCAGCGCGACGACGGCCATCCCGGCCAGCGCCACCAGCAGCACCGGGATGCGGTGGCGGCCGACGAACCGCGCCCAACGCTCGCCGTGCGTCGTTTCGACCGGCTTGCGGCGCAGCCGGATGCGGCCGCCGGCGACCCGGGACCCGGCGAAGCCGAGGATCGCGGGCAGCAGCGTCAGGGCGATGAGCACGGCGATCGCGACGGTGGCGGCCGCGGCGACGCCCATCTGGCCGAGGAACGGGATGCCGATCACGGTGAGGCCGGCCAGCGCGATGATGACGGTGAGCCCGGCGAAGACGACGGCGGACCCGGCGGTGCCCGCGGCGCGGCCGGCGGCTTCTTCGGGGTCGCGGCCGATGCCGAGTTCGTGGCGGTAGCGCGAGACGATGAACAGCGCGTAGTCGATGCCGACGGCCAGGCCGATCATCAGCGCCAGCACCGGCGTGTTCGAGTTCAGCTCGAGGAACCCGGACGCGAGGAAGATGCCCGCCATCCCGGTGCCGACGCCGATCAGCGCGGTGAGCAGCGGGATGCCGGCCGCGAGCAGCGAGCCGAAGGTGATGATCAGCACGACGGCGGCGACGGCCACGCCCAAGCCTTCGGTGGCGCCGGTCGCGGGCACACCCTGCACGGCGTCACCGCCGAATTCGACGGTGAACCCGGCGGCACGTCCGGCGTTCGCGGTGTCCAGCAGAGCCTGACGGTCCTCGTCGGTCAGTTCGTACGCTTTCGCTCCGTAACTGACCTGGGCGAGGGCGACGCGCCGATCGGGTGAGATCGACTGCGCTTGGAACGGGTCGACCACCGCGGCGACCTTGGGTGCCGTCTTCAGCTGGCCGACGAGCGCTTCGACGGCGGCCTTGCCCTTCGCGTCGGTCACCGTGGTGCCGGCCGGGGCCTCGATGACCACGCGCGCGGTGGCGCCTCCGGCGTTGGCCTGCGGGAACTTCTCGGTGAGCTGGTCGATCGCCCGCTGCGACTCGGTGCCGGGGATCGTCACCGAGTTCGACAGTTGGCTCGAGAGCGTCAACGCACCCAGGCCCAGTGCCACCAGGACCGCCGCCCAGACGGCCGCGACCAGCGCTCTGCGCCGGAAGGAGAACCGGCCGAGCCGGTACAGGAAGGTCGCCACGAGTCAGCTCCGTTTCGCCCGAACGGGGTCAGTTCACTCCACAGGGTCGTTTCCAAGCTAGCCGATCGGCAAGGGCGACTCCAAGCCGATCGGCAAGTATGTGACTTGCCGAACAGCAAGGTTTATCCCTAGCCGTTCGGCTAGTAAGGCGGTTTGCCGATCGACAGGGCGTGACGTAGGCTCCGACGGCTCGCTGAGGAGGAAGAATGACCGCCGGCCCGGCCGAGGACACCCGGACCCGACTGCTGCAGACCGCGCTGCGCCTGTTCACCGAACACGGGGTCGAGGGCACGTCGCTGCAGATGATCGCCGACGCGCTGGGCATCACCAAGGCGGCTGTGTACTACCACTTCAAGACGAAGGCGGAGATCACCGAGGCGGTGGCGGAGCCGGGCGTCCGCGACCTGGACGACCTCGTCCGGCGAGCGGCGGCGTTGAAGCGCCGGGGAGCGCAGGTGGACCTGCTGCTGGAGGGGTTCGTCGATCTGGTGATCCGCCACCGCGCGCTGGTGGCGCTGTTTTCGAGCGACCCGGGCATCGCCCGCGCGATCGAGAAGTCCGCCCACGGCGGCATGGAGGGCTTCGGTCGCGCGATGCTGGGCATCCTCTCGGGCCCGGACCCGGACACGACGGCCCGCGTCAACGCCCTGGTGACGTTGACCGGGATCGCCATGGCCGGAGGTTCGCCCGACCTGGCCGGCCTGGGCGACGAAGAGCTGCGAACGGAACTCCTGGACGTGGGCCGCCGCCTCCTCGGCCGCCCCCGCCGCCGCCCCCTCGCCCCCGTGCCGACCCTCTGATCACGCGAGATGCCCCGCTGATCACGCGAGATGCCTCCCCAAGCCCGCGAGATGCCCCGCTGATCACGCGAGTTCCGCGTCCGGTCACGCGAGTTCGGCCTGCGGTTACGCGAGTCCCGGCCCCGATCAACCAAGTTCGGCCCGCAATCACGCGAGTCCCGCCCCCAATCAGGGCCTGTCTCGTGATCGGTGTGTCCGGCGTTGTTGATCAGTAGGTTTCGGCGCCCGGCCAGCGGTCACCGAAGGTGATGGCGAAGGCGTTGATC
>NZ_JBSGJD010000459.1:0-3474 GCF_053605405.1 Amycolatopsis sp. NPDC003861 | reverse complement strand
GCGACACCTGTTGCACTGCGCTACTGTCCGCCCCAGGCCATCGAGCTGCGAAAACCCCGCTCGACCGCGACAGCCGCCCGGCTACCCCCAGAGAACGCCGCATGAGCCGATTGCGGACGAGGAAGCGGTGCCGCGCCGGCGAAGTGCCAGGCGGGTACTCGCTGATGACCGCGCCACCGGATTGGACGACCCGTTTCAGCATCGCGACGTGCCCGGCCGGATAGCCGGCGTCGACAGCGCATCCCAGCACGGCCGCGGTGATGCCCTCGGCGGCGAGCGCGCCGCGGTGCGCTGCCCCGTCGATGCCGTAAGCGGCGCCGGAGACCACGGGCACATTCCGGCTGGCCAGCCCGTACGCGAACTCGGCGGCGTGGTGTTCGCCGTAGTCGGTCGCGGCGCGAGCACCGACAATGGCCACGGCCCGATCGGCGGCCGTGCCGAGCGCAACGTCGCCGACAACCCACAGGGCCAGTGGCTGCACGGCTTCGGCGACGCCACACTGAGCCGCAACATCGATGGCGTGCAGCGGCCAGGCGGGCCACTCGTCGTCCTCGGGGACGACCAGGCGAGCGCCGGCCTCGGCGGCTCGGGCGAAGTCCTGGCTGACGAGGTCGTAGCCGCTTCGTGCCTCGGTCACCTTGAGCACTTCGTCCGGGCAGTCGCCACGCCGGATACGCGCGGCTGCCGCTATCGGCCCATGTGCGCTAACGAAGGCGACGACGGCGGGCGCCGGTGGCTCGGCCACCCGCAGCAGGTAGGCGCGGGCCTGCCGCAACTCGTCGGCGCTCATGCCGCCACCTGCTCTCGAACTGCCGGCATCGGCACGCGACCATCGATGAACGCGATGCTGGGCTCGACCGCCTGTTCCGGAAAGGTGGCTGGCCCGCGCTTACCGACGAAAGTGATCCCGGGCGTCCCGAGCGGCTTGACCGTCCGTTCCTGGAAAGCCACCAGTTCACGCCAAGCGACGAGGACGGGCGATGTCGGCCCGGCTACCAGCGGCAGATACGCCCGCGCCCGCCACAGCTCATCGGCGCCCAGGCCTCTACCCGGTGGGAAAGGTGACAACGGGCGCACAGCGGCAGGGGCGGTCATCACTGCCAGAGGCTCGATCGCTCGTTCCCGGCAAGCCACGAGGACGCGCCCCCTGGCGAAGGCGGTCACGGCGGGCGCTCGTGGCTCGGGCACTCGCTCGTCCGCAGGCGATATCCGTGTCGGCTCGCGGTGGGCGATGGCGCCGCCGGGCGCTGATGGCAGCTGCTCTCGGGAAGCCGCGAGCCCGTGCCCGGCGACGACGGTGGGCGCAGGTGGCTTGGCCACCTGCAGCAGGTAAGCCCCGCTCATGCCGCCACCCGCTCTCGGAAGGCCAGGGCCGCTCCGACTTGTTCGGCGCCCGGGCGGGGTTCGCCGTCCAGGTCGGCCAAGGTCCAGGCGATTCTCAAGCAACGGTCGGCTCCTCGGCCGCTCAGGGCTCCTCGGTCCATGGCTCGGTCCAGGACCGCCGTGGCGTTCGGCGGCAGGGCGAACTCGCGGCGCAGCGCCGGTCCCGGTACCTCCGAGTTCGACAGCCAGCCGTGCTCGTTCCAGCGTTGGGCTGCTCGCTCGCGGGCCGCGAGGACCCGCTCGCGCACGGCTTTCGATGGCTCCGCCGCGCTGGTGTCGTGCGCGCTGATCGCGCTCAGGGGGCGCAGCCTGACCCTCAGGTCGACGCGGTCGAGGAGCGGGCCGGACAGCTTGGCGAGGTAGCGGCGGCGGGCGTTCGGCGAGCAGACGCAGTCCGCATCCTTCGGCGGCGCGCACGCACACGGGTTGGTTGCGAGGACCAGTTGGAACCGCGCGGGGTAGGTGACCGAGCCCTTGACCCGGGAAATGCGCACCTCGCCCTCTTCGAGAACCGTCCGGAGCGATTCGAGGCACTGGCCGCCGAACTCGCAGACCTCGTCCAGGAACAGGACGCCGCGGTGGGCCCGGCTGATCGCACCCGGGCAGGCGACTCCGCTGCCGCCGCCGATCAGGGCCGGCACCGAGATCGAATAGTGCGGGGCGACGAACGGGGGAACCGTGACCAGCGGTGAGGACTTCGACAACGAGCCGTCGACCGAGTGGACCGCGGTGACCTCCAACGACTCCTCCGACGTCAGGTGCGGGAGGAGGCCCGGCAGGCGCTTCGCCAGCATCGTCTTGCCCACGCCCGGCGGCCCGCTCAGGAGGAGGTGGTGCCCGCCCGCCGCGGCGACCTCCAGAGCCCAGCGGGCCTCCGGCTGGCCGACGACGTCCGCGAGGTCCGGCACCTCCGGCGGGATCACCGGCCCGGGCGGCTCCGGGTGGACCAGCTCGGCCTCGCGCTTCATCCAGGCCACGAAGTCCCGCAGATGAGGCGCGCCCGCGACGTCCATGCCGTCCACGAGCGCCGCCTCGACGAGGGAGTCCGTCGGCACCACGGCTCGTCCGTATCCGGCCTCCCGGGCCGCCAGCAGGCCCGGGAGGATGCCGCGGACCGCGCGGATGCGGCCGTCCAAGGCGAGTTCGCCGAGCAGCACCGTGCCGAGCAGCCGGGTGGCCGGGACCGCACCGGACGCCGCGAGCACCGCCGCCGCGATGCCGAGGTCGAAGGCCGACCCCATCTTGGGCAGGTTCGCCGGGGACAGGCCGAGCGTGACCTTGCCGTCGGGCCAGGGCTGCCCGGAATTGCGGACAGCGGACCGGACGCGGTCCTTCGCCTCGCGCAGCCCCGCATCGGGCAGGCCCACGAGGGTGATCCGGCTCAGCCCGCCGCCGAGGTCGGCTTCGATTTCGATCACCCGGCCGTTGATCCCGACGAGACCGGCCGACCACGCCTTGGCGATGGGCATCAGAACGCCGCCTCGATGTGCTGCAGCTGCGGGCGAGTGCCCGGCTCCGCCAGGACGGTGATCACGTCGTAGCGGACGGGGCACCAGCCGAGGCGGAACTCGCGGAGCCAGCGCTGGGCCGCCCGGCGGACGCGGCCGGCCTTCTCCTCCGTGACCGTCTCCGTCGGCAGGCCGAATTCGGTGCCGGAGCGGGTTTTCACCTCGCACACGATGACGCGGGTGCGGTCGGTGAAGACGAGGTCCAGCTCGCCTTCGCGGCAGCGCCAGTTGCGGGCCAGCAGGACGAGGCCGCGTTCCCGGAGGTAGCCGAGGGCGATGTCCTCGCCCCAGGCGCCCAGGTCGCGGCGGTGTCTCGCGAGCTCGTCGGTGCCCGTCATCGTGTTCGCCCCCTCGTCGGTGCGCAGCCGTCACCGGGGCGGTCCCGGTGATCACGGTGCGTGTCTTCGACGATGCCAGCGGGTGGGCGGGGCTCACCAGACCCGGATCGGGCAGCTGTGGACAACTGGGGTGTTGTGGACAACCGGCCCGCGCGTCACGCCCTCAAGGCGCAAAAAGAACCGCGCCGGCTCACCCCGCTGGGTGAGCCGGCGCGGGCGGTGCCCGGTGGGGAGAACCCCAGGAC
>NZ_JBSGJD010000458.1:0-3479 GCF_053605405.1 Amycolatopsis sp. NPDC003861 | reverse complement strand
TGCCGGGTCAAGGCGGGAAAGCGTGCCTTGACCCGGTACCACCGTCCGCGTGCTGGCTTCGGATCGGGGTGGCGGGGGAGGTCTGGGCGGGGTGCCGTTCGCGCCGGTTAGGCCAGCTGCAAAAAAGGCGCTCCGCGGCCGTTCGCGCCGGTGAGGCAGCTGCAAAAGGCGCCCCGCGCTGCTCAGTCCAGCTGCGGCGCTACCTCGGCGGCCACCAGGTCGATCTGGTCCAGGTCCGACAGGTCCAGCAGCTGCAGGTAGGCCCGGGTGATCCCGGTCTTCTCCCGCCACTCCCCGATCCGGTCGACGACCTCCGCGGGCGACCCGGCCAGCCCGTTGGCTCGCAGCTCGCTCACGTCCCGTCCGATCACCGAAGCCCGCTGCACGACCTCCGCCTCGGAGCGGCCGACCGCGATCACCAGCGCCACCGAGCGCAGGATCTCCTTCGGGTCCCGGCCGATCTCCGCCGCGGCCGCCTCGACGCGGGCGAACTGGGCCGCCGCCGTCTCGGCGTCGGTGAACGGGAGGTTGAACTCGTCCGCGAACCGCGCGGCCAGGGCCGGCGTGCGCTTCTTGCCGCCGCCGCCGATGATCACCGGGGGTGCCGGCGACTGGGCCGGCTTCGGCAGCGCCGGCGAATCCGTCAGCTTGTAGTACTGACCGTCGAACGAATACGTCGAGCCCGAAGGTGTCTTCCACAGCCCGGTGATGACCTCGAGCTGCTCGGCGTAGCGGTCGAAGCGCTCCTTCAGCGGCGGCAGCGTCAGGCCGTACGCGTCGTGCTCGGCGTCGTACCAGCCCGCACCCAAGCCGAACTCGACGCGGCCGCCCGACATCTGGTCGACCTGCGCGACCGAAATGGCAAGCGGCCCCGGGTGGCGGAACGTCGCCGCGGTGACGAGCGTGCCGAGCCGGATCCGGCTGGTCTCGCGGGCCAGGCCGGCCAGCGTGATCCACGCGTCGGTCGGGCCGGGCAGGCCGTCGGCCGAGCCCATCTTCAGGTAGTGGTCGCTGCGGAAGAAGGCGTCGTACCCGGCGGCTTCGGTCGCCTTGGCGACGCGCAGCTGGTCGTCGTAGCTGGCCCCTTGCTGGGGCTCGGTGAAGATCCTCAAGTCCACGAAGATCAGCCTATAGAGACGTCGGGCTCGGTGCGCCGCAGCCGTACCAGCATGCGGACGATGACGTCCTCGATCTCGGCGCGGACCTTCTTCGGGTCGGGCGAACTGGCGATTTCGGTCGCCGCGCTCGACAGGGCGCCGAACAGCAGGCGCGCGGTGACCTCGACCGGCACCGGCTCGACCTCGCCCGCGTCGATCAGCGCCTGCAGGCCCGACCGCACGAGCCCGAAGCTGCACCGCTCCTCGGCCTCGCGCCAGCGCTCCCAGCCCATCACGACCGGCGCCTCGTGGATGGCGATCCGCTGGTACGCCGGGTCGAGGCAGGCGCGGAAGAACGCGTTGAGCCCCGCGAGCGCCCGCTCCCACGGCGTGCCCTCGCCGGTCATGATCTTGTCCAGTCGGTCGTAGACGAGGCTCTCGACCTGGTCGAACGCGGCTTCGAAGAGCGCCTGCTTACCGCTGAAGTGGTGGTACAGCGCCCCCTTGGTCACCCGGGCGCGTTTGGCGATCTCGTCGAGCGAGGTCCCCGCGTAACCCCGTTTGGTGAACAGTTCGACCGCGCTGTCGACCAGCGCGGACCGCGTCGACTCGGAGTAGTCGAGTCGTCTGGACCTCATTGTCGCCACCTTCACAACTTTACGCCGGGAACCGCTCTCCATACTCATGGTATGTTCGGCGCGTCAGGTCCGTACCGGGAGTATGCCGCAGACCCGCGGTATGACCCGGGCCACGGAAGGGGAGCCACAGATGAGCTGGACCGACTTCTACCGACGTCAGGAAATCCTCGAAGCGACCGTCCGCCTGGCCGCCCGGAACCCGGGTGAGCCGCTGCCGCTCGAGGAGGTGCCCGGTGCCGAAGAGCACTTCGGCACCGAGGAAAACGTCCTCACCGCCCTGCAGTACCAGTGGACGCGCACGCTGAGCGGCCGCCTGCGGTCCGAGGTCGTCGACCCGGACGACGCCGACGGCCTCGGCGACCACGTCGACGCCGTCACCCGCGCCTGGCGCGCCGCCGTCGACGAGCACAGCGACCTGCGCGCGGTCCTCGACGGCGCCTACGAGCGGCACCCGTCGCTGCGCCGGATGCACGAAGGCGAGCTGCGGATGCTCGCCGTCACGGCCGGGCTGGCCGACCCGCGCGAGCCGGCCGGCGAGATCGTCAAGGTGGGCCACGCGTTCGAAGCGCTGCTGCGGGCGCACCGCTCGGAGACCACCCGCCGCCGACCCGTCATGGGACACCTGCGGCGGCTGCTCGCGCCGAGTGCGTAAACAGAGTTAAGTGAGCGCATGACAGAGCGCTGGACCGAGGCCGACATCCCCGATCAGAGCGGCCGGACCGTCCTGGTCACCGGAGCGAATTCCGGGCTCGGCCTGCGCACGTCGCTGGTGCTCGCGGGCAAGGGGGCCCGCGTGCTCCTCGCCTGCCGCTCCGCCGAACGCGGTGCGCAGGCACTCGACGCCGTGAAAGCCGCCGCCGCGGGCGCCGAACCCGAGCTCGTCCCATTGGACCTGAGCGAGCTCGCCTCGGTGCGCGCGGCGGCCGCGTCGGTGCGGGAACGCACCGGCGACGCGCTCGACGTGCTGGTCAACAACGCCGGCGTGATGGCCACCGCCCGCGGCCGCACCGCCGACGGCTTCGAGCTGCAGTTCGGCACCAACTACCTCGGCCACGCGGCGCTGACGTGGCTGGTCATGCCCGCCCTGCGCGGCCGGGTCGTCACGCTGTCGAGCCTGGCCGCCGTCGGCGCCCGCATCCACCTCGACGACCCGAACGCCGAGCACCGCCGCTACAACCCCGCCGCCGCGTACGGGCAGTCGAAGCTCGCCGACCAGGTGTTCGCGCTCGAACTGGACCGCCGCCTGCGCGCAGCCGGCTCCGGCGTGCTCAGCGTCGCCGCCCACCCGGGCTACACCGCCACGGGCCTGGGCAGCGGCATGGCGCGGTCGTACTCGAACCCGGTGCTGCGGTCCCTGATCGCCGGCGGTCACCGCCTCGGCGAGGTCCTGTTCGCCCAGAACACCCGCATCGGCGCGCTCCCGCAGCTCTACGCGGCCACGGCCGACGGCGTCGAAGGCGGCACCTACTTCGGCCCCCGCGGCCTCGGCAACCTGCGCGGCTACCCCGCGGCGGTGCCGCCCGTGGCCGCCGCGCGCAGCGAACGGCTGGGGTCGGCGTTGTGGGAGCTGACGGCGAAGCTGACCGGCGTCACCCCCGATCCCGCGTAGCCCGGACGGGCGTACGGTTGAAGTCGTGAGTGCTGCGCCTGAAGGCCGGAAGCTGCTGCGTCTCGAGGTTCGCAACAGTGAGACGCCGATCGAGAAGAAGCCGTCGTGGATCAAGACGCGGGTGCGGATGGGGCC
>NZ_JBSGJD010000457.1:0-3513 GCF_053605405.1 Amycolatopsis sp. NPDC003861 | reverse complement strand
CCTGACGGCCACGGCGACCCCGGCCACCCGCGCCAGCTGGACGGCCGACTGCCCGACCACCCCGCCCGCGCCGAGCACCAGCACGGTCTCGCCCGCGGCGAGTCCGCCCGTGGCCGTCAGGCACCGCCACGCCGCGACCGCCGACAGCCCGAGCGCCGCGACCAGCGCGGGATCGGCTCCCTCCGGCAGGACGACGACGTCGCCGGACGCGGCCACGGCGTACTCGGCCATGCTGCCGTCCCCGGGCCGCATGCCCGCCGCCGTGGCGAACCAGACCGGCGTCCCCGCCAGCTCGCCCACGCCCTGCACGCCCGGCACGTACGGGGTGGCCGGCACGCCGAAGTACGACGTGCCGGACGCGCACAGCAGGTCGAGCGGGGTGATCGGCGCCGCCGTCACGCGGACGGCGACCTCACCGGGCCCGGGGGAGGGCTCGGCCCGGTCGGTCACCACCGGCGGCTGCCCGGCCGCCCGGATCTCCGCCGCGCGCACCGGCCCTCACACCGGCTGCAGGACGAAGTCGTAGCGCGCCTCGAGCCACGGCTGTTCCGATTCGCCGCCGTCCGGCGTCGGCCCGGGAGCGCGTTCCTCGAAGGCGACCACCAGTTCCTGCTTGGTGCCGAACACGACGTCGCTGTCCAGGTACTGCGCGCCCTCCTGGAACAGGTGGGTGATCAGCGGCTCGTACCCGGCGGCGTTGATCAGGAAGTGCACGTGCGCGGGCCGGAAGTGACTGATGTCGGTGCCGCGGATCAGCGCGCCGACCGGGCCGTCCATCGGGATCGAATAGCCCTTCGGCGCGATGGTCCGCACGCAGTAGGTCCCGTCGGCGCGGCTGGTGTACTTGGCGCGCAGGCGGGCTTCGTCGATGTCCGGGATCTGCGACTCGTACGCGCCGTCTTCGTCGGCCTGCCACACGTCGAGCACCGCGCCGGTGACGGGCGTGCCGTCGAGGTCGAGGACCGCGCCGGTGATGTAGAGCGGCGTGCCGGGCAGACCGTCGGACATGTCGCCGCCGAAGTCCTTCTCGGGCGAGCCGTCGATGTGGAACGGACCGAGCACGGTGGCCGGGGTCGCCTTCGCGCCGAAGGCGTGGTTCATCTGCACCACCAGCATGCTCAGTCCGAGCACGTCGGAGGCGAGGATGAACTCCTCCCGCTTCTCGTCGCTGATCCGCCCGGTTTCGGTCAGCCACCGCATCGCGGCCATCCACTCGGGCTCGCTCAGCCGCACTTCGCGGGCGAAGGCGTGCAGGTGACGCACGAGCGCCGCCAGCACCTCCGCCGTCCGCGGGTCGTGCGCGCTCGCCCAGCGCTGCGCGGCGAGCTCGGTGATGTTGTCCTCGGTGACCAGCTGCATCGGCGTTCCTCTCACGCGTGCGGATCCGGCGGGACCGACCGGTTGTTCAAGTCGACGGACAGGAAGATGTCGTGGGCGACGGGGTGGCGCAGTTCCTCGGCGAGCTGGCCGATCAGCCCGGCCGTCCGGGCCAGCAACGCGAACCCGCGCAGCAGCTCGAGGGGCAGCCCGAGGTCGGCGAGCGCGGCACCGCAGACGCCGGCCCCGTTGAGCGGCAGGGTTTTGCCCAGCACCCGCGGGTGGACCCGGCCGATCGCGGCGAACAGCTCCAGGTGCGGGCCGCGCAGGCCTTCCTCCTCGGCGATGGCGAACAGCCGCGCGGTCCGCGGGTCGCCGTCCTTGTGCACGTGGTGGCCGAGCCCGGGGACGAACTTCTTGTCCGCCTGGCGCTTTTCGACGGTTTCGAGCGCGAGCGCGTCCCAGCCGCCGTCGTCGTCCGGCAGGGTGTCCACTGTGGACAAGACGTCGTGCAGGAACCGGCCGCAGTCCTCGGTGACGCCGAGGAAGCGCGACCCGCCGCCCAGCAGGCCGGCCGCCAGGGCGCCCTGGACCGAGTCCGGCGCGGACAGGTACGTCAGCCGGGTGACGATCGCGGTCGGGGTGAAGCCGTGGTCGGCCAAGGCGGCCAGCACCGCCTCGAAGACCCGGGTTTCGCCCTTGGCCGGACGTCGCTGGGTGGCCAGCCAGAAGGCCAGCTCGCCGAAGCCGACCGTGCCCATGACGTCCTCGGCCAGGTCGTGGCCGAGCAGGGTGATCGTGTCCTTCGTGGACGCACCGAGGGCGGTTTCGTAGACCGGGTCAGCCATCGGCGGCCTCCGTCAGCCAGGCGCGCAGTTCGGCCCCGTGCTCGTCGAGCTCCGGTGGCGGCAGCCGGTAGCCGGCCGGGGTCGCGGAGAACCGGATGGGGTGGCGGGTGGTCGGGACCGCGCGGTCACCCGCGCCGACCTCGACGATCGGGTCCAGCCCGAAGCGTTCGGCCATCGCGAACCCGCCGTCGATCGTGTTGATCGGTCCACACGGGACACCGACCTTCGTCAGCGCGTCGAACCAGTCCACCGCACCGCGTGTCGCCAGCCGCTCGACCAGGATCGGCCGCAGCTCCTCGCGGTTCTTCGTGCGGTCGGCGTTGCGGGCGAACCGCGGGTCGTCCGGGACGCCGGGCAGGTCGAGGACCTCGCACAGCCGCCGGAACTGCCCGTCGTTGGCCGCGGCGACGATCAGGTCGGCGTCGGCCGTCGGCAGCGGCTCGTAGGGGAAGACGCTGGGGTGGGCGTTGCCCATCCGGTAGGGCACCACCCCGCCGGCGGCGTAGGCCGAGCTGTGGTTGACCAGCCCGGTCAGCGCCGAGGAGAGCAGGTTGACCTCGACGTGCTGGCCCTCGCCGGTGCGGTCGCGGTGGCGCAGCGCGGCCAGGATGCCGATCACCGCGTGGTTGCCGGCCATGACGTCGAACACCGAGATCCCGGCCCGGTACGGCGGGCCGTCCGGGGCGCCGGTCAGGCTCATCAGGCCGGAGATCGCCTGCACCATCAGGTCGTAGCCGGGCACGTGCGCGCCTTCGCCCGCCCCGAACCCGCTGATGGAGGCGTAGACGCTGCCGGGGTTGGCCCGGCGGACGGTGTCGTAGTCCAGGCCGTACTTGGCCAGGCCGCCGGGCTTGAAGTTCTCGATCAGCACGTCCGCGCGGGCGG
Organism: Amycolatopsis sp. NPDC003861; assembly: GCF_053605405.1. Taxonomy (NCBI): domain Bacteria; kingdom Bacillati; phylum Actinomycetota; class Actinomycetes; order Pseudonocardiales; family Pseudonocardiaceae; genus Amycolatopsis; species Amycolatopsis sp. NPDC003861. The sequence continues at coordinate 463 of NZ_JBSGJD010000457.1, read as the reverse complement.
CGAGCTCGCGGGCGACGACGGCGTCGGCCTCCTCACGCAGGTCCAGCGCGATGGAGCGCTTCCCGCGGTTGACGCCGAGGTAGTAGGTCGAGACGTCCCCGCGCACCGGCGGCATCCAGGTGCGCGTCTCGTCGCCCTGCGGCCCCTCGACCTTGACGACGTCGGCGCCCAGGTCCGCCAGCAGCATGGTGGCGTACGGGCCGGCCAGCACCCGGGAGAAGTCCGCGACCAGCAGCCCGGACAGCGGGCCGGTGGGGGTTTCCAAGACCAGCTCCTCGCTTTCTGTCCGTCAGACGGACGCTTGTCCGCCAGTCTGCGACAGCGGCGGTCCGCGGTCAAGGAGCCTCGTGAGTGGTAAGGCGCGTTCTAACCCGCTGTTGAGTCTCAGGACATCGCCGACAGTTGATGTCTCAGGACCTCACAGACACTGACTGGCTCGTCGAGGCATGGCCACCACAGCATC
>NZ_JBSGJD010000456.1:0-3582 GCF_053605405.1 Amycolatopsis sp. NPDC003861 | reverse complement strand
GACGCACCGAACGCCACATTGGGGCGCTTGGGGCCGGTGATCCTTTTGCCGCTTTCGGTGTGATCCGCGACACCGTACCGTGGCTGGGTGACCACCGGGCCGGTCGAAGAGGACACGCCGGCGGCGATCGCCGCCGAGCACGACGAGGAACGGCCGGCGCGCACGCTCTCCCGGGTCCCGGACCGCGTCGTCTACTTCGTCGCCCTCGCGGTCGCAGTCCTGGTGCTCAAGCAGGTGTTCTTCCCGTTCGCCAAGGGCAACCAGTTCTACCTGGTGCTCTTCCTCGGCGTGACGCTCCCGCTGGTCTTCCTGTGCTACCGCCCGCGGCTGCGCGGCCGCGACGACCCCGGCCGGACCGACTGGGCGCTCGCCGTCCTGGCGCTCGCCGTCGGCCTGTACCCGGTGCTCGTGGGCTACGACGACTTCCTGAACCGCCAGGGCATCCTCTCCCCGCTCGACATCGTCGCCGGTGCGCTCCTGCTGCTCCTGGTCCTCGAAGCCACCCGCCGCACGACCGGGCTGGTCCTGCCGATCGTCTGCCTGCTCTTCCTCGCCTACGCCTACTACGGCGGCTTCCTCCCGCAGAACTGGGGCATCGCCCACGCGGGCATCGACTTCAGCCAGATCGTCAACGCGCTCTTCAACGACGCCAGCGGGTTCTACGGCACTCCCCTGGACGTCGCGGCGAGCTACATCGTGCTGTTCACCCTCTACGGCGCGGTGCTCAACGCCTCCGGCGCCGGCCAGTTCTTCGTGGACATCTCCTTCGCCGCGTTCCGGAAGTCGCGGACGGCGCCGGGCCGGACCACCGTGCTCTCGGGCTTCCTGCTCGGCACGGTGTCGGGTTCGGGCACCGCGACCGCCGTCAGCCTCGGCTCGATCACCTGGCCGATCCTCAAGAAAGCGCGTTACCCCAAGGAAAACGCGGGCGGGCTGCTCGCGGCGGCCGGCATCGGGGCCATCCTCTCGCCGCCGACGCTGGGCGCGGCCGCGTTCATCATCGCCGAGTACCTCCAGACGTCGTACCTGAAGGTGCTGGTCTGGGCGACCGTCCCGACGCTGCTCTACTACCTCGGCATCGTGTTCGCGATGGAGGCCGACGCGCGGCGGTTCAAGGCCGAGGCCGTCGACGTGCCGCACGACGATCCGTGGAAACTGCTGCTGCGCGGCGGTTACCACTTCCTGTCGCTGGCGATCATCGTCGTCTTCCTCGCCCTCGACATCCCGCCGTTCGCCGCGGTCGTCTACGCCACCGGGGTCGCCGCGCTGTTCGCGTTGATCGCCCGGCGCCGGGACGTGCGCGGCTGGGCGAAGGACATGGTCGACGCGCTGTCGGCCGGCGTGCGCGGCGCGCTGCCGGTGATCGCGGTGTGCGCGGCCGCGGGCGTGATCACCTCGACCATCACCAAGACCGGGCTCGGCCTCGAACTCGCCGACGCGCTGGTGGAACTGGCCGGCGTGCTCACCGACAACAGCACGGTGATCCTCATCCTGACCGTGCTGCTCTCGGCGATCGCCGTCGGCGTGCTCGGCCTCGCGGTGCCGGTCACCGCCAGCTTCATCATCGCCTGGGTGGTGATCGGCCCGGCCCTGGAGACGCTCGGCGTGGCCGACGCCGAGCGCGCGATGTTCATCTTCTACTACGCCGTGCTGTCAGAGGTCACGCCGCCGACGGCGCTCGCCGCGGTCGCTTCGGCGGCGATCACCGGCGGCTCGGTGCTCGGCACCATGTGGCAGTGCTGGAAGTACACGCTCCCGGCGTTCCTGGTGCCGATCGCCTTCGTGCTCACCGACAACGGCGCCGCGCTGCTGCTGGAGTCCGACGTGCTCACCGTGCTGTGGGTGGCGGCGGTGTCCGCGCTCGCCGTCGCCGCGCTGGCGGTGGTCACCGGCGGCTGGCTCTTCGGGCCGGTCAGCCTCCCGGTGCGGCTGTTGTTCGTCCCCGCCGCTCTCTGCCTGCTCTACCTGGAGCCGGTGCCGATCGCGATCGGTGCCGCGTGCGGGGCCGCCGCGCTGCTCACCCATGCCGTGATCAAGAGGAGGACAGCATGAAACGCGCAGTTGCCGCCGTGGCGGTGCTCGCTCTGGCCGTCACCGGCTGCGGCGGGAAACAACAGACCGACCAGTCCGCACCGGGTGGGACCCAGTCCTGCGAGGCGGGCGAGGGCCGGATCACCATCGCCACCGGCAACAGCGGCGGCGTGTACTACGTGCTGGGCGGCGGGCTGGCGCAGCTGATCAGCAACACCACGAAGCTGCGCGCGACGGCCGCGGAAACCGGCGCGTCGGTGCAGAACATCCAGCAGCTGGTGGCCGGCAACTACGACGTCGCGTTCTCGCTGGCCGACACCGCGGCGGACGCCGTCAACGGCAAGGGTTCCTTCGACGGCAAGCCGCAGAAGATCCAGGCCCTGTCCCGGATCTACCCGAACTCGACGCAGGTGCTGGTGCGCACGGACGCCGGGATCAACAGCGTCGCGGACATGAAGGGCAAGCGCATCTCGACCGGCTCCCCGAAGTCCGGCACCGAGGTGATCGCGAACCGCCTCCTCCAGGCGGCCGGCCTCAAGCCCGACACCGACGTCCAGGCCCAGCGGCTCGACCTGGCCAAGACGGCGGACGGCATGAAGGCGGGGACGCTCGACGGGCTCGTCTGGTCCGGCGGCCTGCCGACCGCGCAGATCACCGACATCACCACGGCGTTGAAGGACAAGGTGAAGTTCCTCGACATCACGCCGCAGCTACCCGCGCTGAAGAAGGTGAACCCGGTCTACGACCAGGCCGTGATCCCTGCGGCGGCGTACGGGCAGCCGGCGGACGTGCCGACGGTCGTGGTGCCGAACCTGCTGCTGGTGCGCGACGACTTCCCGGCGGGCAACGCGTGCGCGATCACCAAGCTGATCTTCGACAAGCAGGCGGAGCTGGCGAAGGTGCACCCGGCGGCGAAGGAGATTTCGAAGCAGCTGGCGACCCAGACCGCCCCGGTCCCGCTGCACCCGGGGGCGAAGCAAGCCCTCGGCTAGGGTCGGCGGGGTGCAGGACTACCTCGAAGCGGCGGTCCGCGACGTCCTGACGGCGCCCGAGGCACGCGTCGACGACCAGGTGGGGTACGCGGCCCTGCTGCTCGCGGCCTCCGGTGCCCTCGACGAGGCCGATCGGCTGGTCACGCAGTGGCAGGCCCGCACCGAACGGCCGGTGACCGCGCTGGCCGCGGACCCGGTGCGCGCGCGGGCGTGGGCGATGCTGTTCGAGGCGCGGGGTGCGCGTCCGGCTTGGGCGGAGGGCCTGCCGCCGCTCGACCTCGACGCGGAAGAACGCGCGCACACGGCGTCGTTGCGTCGCCCGGTGTCCGACCTCGAAGGCGTGCTGCCGCCCGGCCCGGTCTCCGAGGTGGTGAAGCAGGTCGCGCCGGCGCGCCCGGACCGGGTGCGAACCGCCCTCGCCGACGGTGACCTGGAGCTTTGGGCCTCGCTCGCCGGGCCACACCCGGACGTCGCCACGCTGGCGGCGACGCGGGCGTTGGCGCCGGCGCTGGTGGCGGGCGCGGACCCGCTCGGGCTGCGCGAGTGGGCGCCGGATCGG
>NZ_JBSGJD010000455.1:0-3618 GCF_053605405.1 Amycolatopsis sp. NPDC003861 | reverse complement strand
CCGCGCCCGCGGCGCTTGCCGCGCCTGCCGCGCTCGCCATGCCCGTCGCGCTTGCCGCGCTTGCCGCGCTTGCCATGCCCGTCGCGCCCGCCGTGCCCGCCGCGCCTGCCCTTCGGTTCTCCGACGGCGCGGGCTCCGGCCTCAACCAGCGACTCGCCGCCTGCCCACATCCACTGCACGCCGTCGATGGCCTCGTCCGACAAGTCGACCCGCTTTCAGGCCGACTGTCGTCGCAAGCCGCTCATTCGCACCTCTCGAAAGCGGGTCCGCTCGCTTTCGAGAGGTCGCGATCAGATGAGTGCCTGCTGCCGTCGGCACCCGGCAAGGCGTGGCTTCCTATCGCGTGGGCTCGCTTCCGAGCAGCGGCTGGCCGCCCACCCGTATCCCCAGCGCCCGTCGACCAACCCACCTCACTCGCAACCCGGTGCCGGTTCTCTCGGAAGTGGCTCGCTCGCATGCTCGTGGCAGGTGGCGGTCCGATGAGCACCTTCTGTCGCCAGCACCCGACAGGACGTGTGGCTCTCCGAACGCGCGGACTTGCTCCCAAGCTGCGGCTCGCCGCCTACCCACATCGACATCGCTTCTGGACCCGCACCGCCCGCGTGCTGGCTACCGGTGTTTCTCGGAAGCGGTCCGCTCCCATGCTGTGTCGGGAGGTGGTGATCGGATGAGCGCCTTCTGCGGCCGGTGCCCGACAGGGCGTGTGGCTCTCCGATCGCGTGGACTCGCTCTCGAGCTGCGGCTCGCCGCCCGCCCGCATCGACAGCGCCCGCTGATCAACCCGCACCGCCCGGGGACCGGCGGACGCCGCCTGCTGGCTGGCCGGTGCCTTCCGGAAGCGCTCGCGGCAGGTGGCGGTCCGATGAGCACGGTGGCACATACTCGGCTGTCCGTCGCCGGCACCGACGGTGTGGCCGAGAAGGCTCCCTCGTGGACGGGGGCCACCGGACGAGCGCCGTCCGGACGGTCGAAGACATGCGCCATTTCCGCGGCGTGGGCTCACTTTCAACCAGCACCTGGCCGCCCGTCCGTGTCCGCAGCGCCGCCCACTTTGGTTCCGTCCACCAAAGCGAGCTGCTCGCGGCCCGGCCGCCCACACCTCGCAGGAGCGGATCGCCCGCCCGAGGAGGCGGTCGCATGAAGCGCTCCCAGCTCACCACGGCCGGCACCAGCGACGTGCCCAAGTCCGCCGTCCCACAGAAGGTGACACCAGAATGACCACCCTCCCAGCAACCGACACCCGCCAGGACATGCGGCTAGTCCCGGCAGCCGCGGCCTGCTGGCTGGCAGCATTGGCCGGCTTATTACTCGGCTGGTGGACGACCGTCGCCACCGGCCTGGCCTCGACAATCATCGCCGGCCTCATCCTGTGGCGAGCCCGCAATCACCCCCGGGCGCGCGACGCGGCAGCGGCCCTCCTGATCCTCGGCCTCCTCGCCGCCGGCCCGGTCGCCTGGCGAATCCGCGACGCCCAACGTGACGAGCTCCGCACGGCAGAAGGCCTACCGGCCGCATTGCGAGTCGTCGTCGCCGAGCGCCCGAAACCCGTGCGCAGCGCGGGATACGCCGACCGCCAAGCAGGCGCCCGGTCGGTCGTCGTCGCGGCCGACGTCCGCACAGCCTCGGTCGACGGGCGGCCGGTCCCTTCCTCCGGCCGCGTCCTCCTGCTGGCCCCGGTCGAGCAGTGGACCTCCCTGCTACCAGGCCAGGAGGTGACCGCGTCCGGCCTGCTGATGCCGCCGCGCGGCTCAGACCTGACCGTCGCGGTGCTGTCCGTACGCGGTCCACCGGCCGACCCGGGCCCGTCGCCGTGGTGGCAGCAGGCGGCGGCCGAGCTGCGCGCCGGGCTCCACTACTTGTGCCAGGTCCTGCCGGACGAACCCGCGGGCCTTCTCCCGGGCCTGGTGCTCGGCGACACGAGCGCGTTGTCCCCGCGCGTCGAGCAGGAGTTCGTCTCCGCCGGACTCGCGCACCTCACCGCGGTCAGCGGGGGCAACCTCGCCGTCGTCTGCGGGGCGGTCCTGCTCCTGTTGCGCCTGCTCCGGTTCGGCCCCCGGCTGTCGGCCGCCGCGGCCGGGGCGTGCCTGGCCGGGTTCCTCGTTCTCGTCGGCCCGGAGCCGAGCGTGCTGCGCGCCGGCGTCATGGCAGCCGTGGCACTCCTGGCCCTGGCGCTGGGACGCCGCGGTTCTGCGTTGCCCGCGCTGGCCTTCGCGGTGTGCCTGCTGGTGGTGGCGGATCCGGCGATGGCCACCGACTTCGGCTTCGCCCTGTCGGTGTGCGCCACCGGCGGGCTGGTCCTGCTCGCGCCCCGCTGGGCCGGCGCCCTGGTCCGCCGCGGGATCCCGCCGGGGTTCGCGGAAGGGCTGGCCGTCCCGCTGGCGGCCTTCCTGGTGACGGCGCCGGTGCTCGCGGGCATGGCGGGGTCGGTGAGCCTGGTTTCGGTGCTGACCAACGTCCTCGCCGCGCCCGTCGTCGCTCCGGCGACGGTGCTCGGCGTGCTGGCGACGATCACCGGTCCGTGGTGGCCGGGCGCCGGGAGGCTCCTGGTGCACCTGGCCGACCCCGAGGCCCGGTGGCTGATCACGGTGGCCCGGCACGGTGCCCGGGCTCCGGGCGCGGTCATCGCCTGGCCCGGCGGCTGGGTGGGCGGTCTCCTGGCCGCCGCCGTCCTGGCGGGGCTGGCGCTCGCGGTCCGGCACCGGAAGGTGCGGGTGCTGATGGCCGTGTTCGTCGCCGGTGCGCTGCTGGTGTTCGTGCCGGTCCGGGTGGTGGCGCCGGCGTGGCCGCCGCGGAACTGGGCGATGGTCGAGTGCGACGTCGGCCAAGGCGACGCGGTCGTGCTGGCGACCGCCGAGCCGGGGCGCGCGGTCGTCGTCGATGCCGGGCCCGAGCCGGGGCCGGTCGACGAGTGCCTGCACCGGCTGGCGGTCGACCGGGTTCCACTGCTGGTGCTGAGCCACCTGCACGCCGACCACATCGGCGGCCTCGCCTCGATCTTCGACGGCCGCGCGGTCGGCGCCATAGCCGTCGGCCCCGGGCGGTCGCCGGGGTGGGCGTGGCGCCAGGTCGCCGCCGAGGCCGGCCGGCGGGCGGTGCCGCTGGTGGAGTTGAACCCGGGGGAGCGGCTGGAATGGCCGGGCCTGGCGCTCGACGTCCTCGGCCCGCGTTACGTACCGGCGCGGCAAGACGGGCCCCAGGACGGCACGACGATCAACAACAGCTCGGTGGTACTCCGGGCGGAAACCACGGCCGGCCGGGTCCTACTGACCGGCGACGTCGAACTGGCCGCGCAGGCGGACCTGCTGGCCGACATCGGAAACCTGAAAGCGGAGGTGCTGAAGGTGCCCCATCACGGCAGCCGTTACTCGCTGTCGTCGTTCCTCGCGGCGGTGGCTCCGCGGGTGGCGTTGGTCAGCGTGGGGGCGGGAAACACGTACGGCCACCCCAGCAAGTCCACAATGGACACCTTGGTGGCGCTCGGCGCGCGAGTCACTCGCACCGACGAGGACGGCGACACCGCGGTGGTCACCGGAACGGCGATAGTCCGCCGTGGCGAGCCGCGCGGCCCGCCGCGACGCTGAGTGCCGGGGCGGGCCGCCTGCCCCCCCCCCCCCGCGG
>NZ_JBSGJD010000454.1:0-3625 GCF_053605405.1 Amycolatopsis sp. NPDC003861 | reverse complement strand
ACACAACCTCTTTCCCCCCCCCCGCCCCATTTCCTTTTTTTCGGTCTTTCTTTCCGTTGTTTTTGTTTCAGGCGGGTTAGAACCCGCCTTACCACTCACGACCAGCTGTGAGAGGTCGCACCCGGTTTCACCGGATGGTGGCGTTTTTCTTGGAGTGTCGCTTTTCCGGCCCCTAGCTTCACCCGGTGACCACTCTCGAACAGGCCGCCGTCGCGGACCTCGTGCGGAACACCCTGTCCGCGCACAAGTCGATGTTCCTCGCCACCGCCGGCAGCGCCGGGCCGTGGGTCGGCGGGGTCTACTTCGCCGAAAGCGGCGAGTTCACCCTCAACCTCGTGCTCGAGGACCGCGGCCGGACGCTGGCCGCCATCCGGGAGAGCCCGGTGGTCTCGGTCGTCGTCTCGACCGGTTCGCCGATGCAGCCGTTCCTGCAGGCCCAGGCCACCGCCGAGATCCTCGGCGGTGACGAAGACGCGCGGGTGCGCGAGCTGCTCGTCGCCAAGGTCCCCGAGGCCGCACCCTTCCTGGCCGCGCCGGTCACGGCCGTCCGGCTGAGCGTGCCGAAGTGGCGCGCCACGGACATCGCGAACGGCGTGCTGCCCGGCGTCGAGCTGCCCGGCCCGCGGCTTCCCTAGGCGTTGAGCTCTTCCAGGGTCGTGGGCACGTGGAACGGTGGCGTGCTCGTGCCCGTGATCCGGTAGCGGCCCCACGGGTCCGGGTCGGACAGTTCCCCGGTGGCCGAGTGCGCGCCCGCCTGGATGGCGACGGCCTTCTTCTTGCCGCCCGCCAGGCGGGTCAGCTCCTCGTTCACCGCCACCCGGCCGTACCAGCGGTAATAGCCGTCGATCGGCTGGAAGTAGCCGCGCAGCTCGACCGTCGTCGTCAGCGAAACGCCGTCGACGACCAGGGTCGCCTCGCCGCTGTAGCCGTCTTCGTCGTGCTCGTGCTCGCTCATGACGTTTCCTCCAGCGACTCCGGGGTGCGGCCCAGCTGGACCACCTTGTTGGCTTCCAGGGGCAGGTTCGGGTCGATGACCACGCCGTTCTGGCGGGTCAGCCCGTCGATGGCCGCCCAGATGATCTGCGTCAGGTACTCCACGACCGCGTCGCGGCTCATCGACCGGCGGTCCAGCCACCACTCGCCGGTGTTCTGAACCATGCCGACGATGCCGTGCGCCCACGGCTCGGCCGCGCCGGAGTCCATGTTGAACATCCGCATGTAGTCGCCGAGCAGCGCGGTCAGCGCCGTCGCGATCAGCTCCTTGTCCTCGGCCACGACGTCCGACGACACCGGCTTCTCCGGCCGGCCGTGCGCGAGCAGCCGGTAGAGGTTCGGGTGCTCCTCGATCACCGTGAAGAACGCGTCGAGGGCCATCCGGATCCGCGGCACCGGGGCCAGCTCGGCGTTGATCGCCGGGATCAGCCGCTCGAAGAGGATTTCCGTGCCGCGCTGGCCCAGGGCCACGTACAGGTCGGCCTTGTCGTCGAAGTGCCGGTACAGCACCGGTTTCGTGACGCCGGCTTCCGCGGCGACGTCCTCCATGCCGAGGTCCGGGCCGTGCGTGTCGAGCGCCCGGAGCGCGGCTTCGACGAACTCCTTGCGCCGGGCGATCCGGTGCTTGCGCCAGCGGTCGCGCCGGGCGTCGCCGGTCGCTTCGTCGCCGCGGGAGGACTTGCCGGCCTGCTTGCCTGAGCGCTTGACACGTTCGATCACGAGGGTCATGCTACGCACAGGTAACTGTTACCTCAAGTTACATGTCGCGGAAGGGGTGTCGGCAATGACGCGGACGCTGAAGGAACCGGATCGCGAGAAGACCGCGGACCGCCTGCTGAAGTCGTCGGCGAACAAGTTCTACGACCCCGACGTCGACATCGACTGGACCGCGCCGCTCGTCGAGGGCAAGCGGTTCATCCTCGAAGAGCGTTCCTCGCTCTACGGCACCGAACTCTGGGACAAGCTGACCCCCGAACAGCGCATCGAGCTGGGCAAACACGAGGTCGCAAGCGTCGCCACGACCGGTTTGTGGTTCGAAATCCTGCTGATGCAGATGCTGCTCAAGGAGGTCTACGAACAGGACCCGACGTCCGCGCACGCCCAGTTCGCGCTCACCGAAATCGCCGACGAATGCCGCCACTCGACGATGTTCGCGCGGATGGCGTCGCGGATCGGCTGCCCCGCCTACGGCCCGGTGCCGTGGCTGCGGCGCCTCGCGAAGCTCATGCCGACGATCTCCTACGGCCCGGCCCGCTACGGCGCGATCCTCGTCGCCGAGGAGGTGCTCGACCGGCTGCAGCGCGAGCAGATGAACGACGAAGGCGTCCAGCCGCTGGTCCGGATGGTCAACCGGATCCACGTCCTGGAGGAGGCCCGGCACGTCACCTTCGCCCGCGAAGAGGTCACGCGCGGGATGGCGAAGCTGTCGAAGGCCGAGATCGCCTACCAGCAGTTCATCATCGCGGTCATCTCGTACTTCGTGACGCGGGCGTTCATCAACCCGGACGTCTACAAGGCGGTCGGCATCCGCCCGCGCGACGGCGTCGAGGCGGCGCTGAACAACCCGAACTGGCAGGGGACGATCGCGTGGGCCGGGGAGAAGATCATGCCGTTCCTGCAGGAGTCCGGCCTGGTCGGGCTGCCCGGGAAGTACTTCTGGCGCAAGTCGTTCCTGCTCCCGGCGACCCGATGATGACCGCGTCCCGGCTGCGGAACCCGTCGATCGAGCACCGGCTCGTCGCGAGCGACGGCGCCGCGCTGCACGTCTCGCAGTCCGGGCCGGTCGATTCGGCGGTGACGCTGGTGCTGGTGCACGGCTGGACGCAGGACCACCGGACGTGGGACTTCGTGCTCCCGCACCTCGACCCCGGCCTGCGCGTCCTGCGCTACGACCTGCGCGGCCACGGCGGTTCGTCGCCCGCTCGGCCGGGCGGTGCCACCATCGCGCGGCTGGCCGACGACCTCGCCGAGCTGATCGCCGACCGCGTCCCTTCCGGGCCCCTCGTCCTGGCCGGGCACTCGATGGGCGGGATGACGCTGATGGTGCTCGCCGAACGGCACCCGGCCCTCGTCCGCGACCGGCTGGCGGGGGCGGCGTTCGTGGCGACGTCGTCGGGGGACATGGACCAGCTGACCCTCGGGTTCCCCGGACTGGTCGGCCGGAGCGTGACGCGCTTCGAGCCACGGGTCGCGAGGTTGCTGGCCGGCTTGCGGTCGGACACGCTGCGGCTGCGGCCGGGCCTGGTGCGTTCGGGCGCCCGCCGGCTCGTGTTCGGCGACCGGCCGGGGCGCGCGCAGGTGGACAGCGTCGTCGAGCAGCTGCTCTGCGCGCACCCGGCGAGCGCGGGGCTGTTCCTGGACGCCATCGCGGCCCACCGGGGCGTCGGCGGGCTGGGCGCGCTGTGCGACGTACCGTCGGTGGTGCTGGCGGGCGAGAAGGACCGGCTGTGCCCGCTGCCGCACGCGAAGGTGATCGCGGACGAGCTGCCGCACGCGGAGTTCGTCCGGTTCCCCGGTGCGGGGCACATGCTGCCGCAGGAACGTCCCTTCGAGGTGGCCCGCCGGATCTCCGCGCTGGTCCGGGTGGCCGCCCGCTGACAAGCGCCCCAATGTGGCGTTCGGTGCGTTGGAC
>NZ_JBSGJD010000453.1:0-3634 GCF_053605405.1 Amycolatopsis sp. NPDC003861 | reverse complement strand
GAGCGCGACGGCGGCGGCCTCGTCGGGGGCGAGGTCGATCTCGCCGAGTTCGTAGTCGCGGCGGGCGATGCGGTAGCCCTCGATGGCGTCGAACGCGCCGTTGCGGCCGGTTTCCAGGGGGATGCCGAGCTCGCGCAGTTCGGTCTTGTCCCGCTCGAACATCCGGAAGTAGGCGTCGTCGCTGGCCGCGTCGCCGTACCCGGGCACGATGCCGCGGATCTTCTCGGCCGTGAGGTACTGCCGGGTGGACAACAGGGCCAGCACCAGATTGACCAGTCGTTCGGCGCGTGCGGTGGACACCGGTAGAGCCTAGCCCGCGCCGCCCGGCCCGATCGTGAGGTCCGGGGTACGCGCGTCGTAATCGCTTCGCGCGGCGTCGACGGCTTCGAAGTTCGCTTCGGCCCAGTCCTTGAACCCGGCCATCAGGGCACGCAGCGATTCCCCCAGTGGCGTAAGGGAATAGTCGACGCGGACGGGCACCGCCGGGGTGACCTCGCGGCGGACGAGGCCATCCCGTTCGAGCACCCGCAGGGTCTGGGTGAGCATCTTCTGGCTGACCCCGGCGATCCGCCGCGAAAGGTCGCTGTAGCGCTGCGGCCCGTCACCGAGCGCGACGAGGATCAGGCTGACCCACTTGCCGGCGATCTCGTCGAGCAGCTTCCGGGTCGGGCAGGCGGCCAGGTAGGCGTCGTAGGCGGCCTTTTCGGCCTGCCGGCGCTGTTCCGCCGTGCGCGTGGGCACCGGGCGAACCTCCTCGTCGGGTAGGCACCTGCGAGTGCGTACTTCCCGATGGAGAGTAGCTCCCCCTACGTTCGCGGGAAAGGAGGTTCGGATGCGTGCGATGGTGATCCGCCGGTTCGGCGGGTCGGAAGTGCTGGAGTTCGCCGAGGTCCCGGTACCGGAGCCGGGCCCGGGGCAGGTCCGGATCCGGGTGGCGGCGGCCGCGGTGAACCCGGTGGACCTGGCGACCCGGAGCGGGGTGCTGAGCGCGGCCGGGGTGGTGCCGCCGCGGGAGGTGCTCGGCCTGGGCTGGGACGTCGCGGGCGAGATCGACGACCCCGGCGACACCGCGTTCCGGGCCGGCGACGCCGTGATCGGCCTGCGCGACCGGATCGCCACGCCGCTCGGCGCCTACGCCGAGCGGATCGTGCTCGACGCCTCGGCGGTCGCTCCCGCTCCAGCCGGCGTCTCCCCCGCCGAAGCCGCCACCCTGCCGCTGAACGCGCTGACCGCCGCCCAGGCCCTGGACCTGGTCGGCACCACGGGAACCGTCCTGGTCACCGGCGCGGCCGGGGCCGTCGGCGGGTACGCCGTCGCGCTGGCGCACGCGCGGAAGCTGCGGGTCGTCGCGGTGGCGTCCGAAGCCGACGAAGCCCAGGTCCGGGCGGCCGGGGCGGACGAGTTCGTGCCGCGCGGGCCGTCGCCGGCCGACCGGGTCCGCGCGGTGGTCCCGGGCGGTGTGGACGCGGCTCTCGACCCCGCGCTCCTCGGCTTGGACGCGCTCGACGCGGTCCGCGGCGGCGGCGAGTTCGTGGCCTTCGCCGCGGGCGCCGCCCCGATCCCCCTGCGCGGCATCCGCGTCCGCACCGTCTGGATCCGCGCCGACGGCGACCGCCTGGCCGAGCTGGCCCGCTTGGCGGAGAACGGGACGCTCCCCCTGCGCGTCGCCGGGGTCCTGCCCCTGGCCGAGGCGGCGGCCGCTCACGAGCGGCTCGCCGCGGGCGGGTTGCGCGGCCGGCTCGTCCTGACTCCCTAGCCTGGGAGGCATGGATGATCGCGTTCTCCTCATCACCGGCGCCTCCCGCGGCCTCGGCGCCGCGACCGCACGCCTGACTGCCGCGGCCGGTTTCAAGGTCGCCCTCGTCGCCCGCGAAGCCGAGTCCGTCAGGCCCCTGGCCACCGAACTCGGCGAGGACCGGGCCCTGGCCCTCGGCGCGGACGTCGGCGACTGGCCGGGCATCTCCGCCGCCGTGGCCGAGACCGTCGCGAAGTTCGGGCGGCTCGACGCGGCCTTCGCCAACGCCGGCATCGGCGTCGGGACGTCCTTCTTCGGCGACGACGACCCCGATCCGACGGCGTGGGAGCCCATGGTCCGCACGAACGTCCTCGGTGCGGCCTACACCGCCCGCGCCGCCCTCCCGGCGCTGAAGGAAACCGCCGGCCACCTGCTGATCACCGGCTCGGTCGCCGGCCGGTACATCCGCAACGCGAGCCTGTATTCGGTGACGAAGTGGGCCGTCACCGGCATGGCCGGCGCGATCCGCGAAGAAGCCGTCGGCACCGGCGTGCGGGTCACGCTGATCAACCCGGGCATCACCGACACCGACATCCTCACCGACGAGCAGCGCACGAAGCCCCACCTCGAGCCCGCCGACATCGGCCGTGCGGTGCTCTACGCCCTCCAGCAGCCGCCTTCGGTCGACGTCAACGAGATCCTGGTCCGCCCGACCGGCCAGGTCCTCTAGCGGAGCCGGGCGACCCGGCCGCCGGCGCCACTGGCCCAGCAGGCGGCCCCGGCGCAGGCCACGCTGTCGAAGCTGCCGGTGTCGAACGACGTCCAGTGCCGGCCGCCGTCGGGGCTGTAGTCGCTGCCGCCCGGGCCGACCGCCAGCACCGTCCCACCGCGCCAGGCCAGCCCGGAGCGGTACCCGGCCGGGTACTGGCCGGGGGTGGCCCAGGTGCGGCCGCGGTCCCGGGTGAGCGCGACGGCCGGGCCGGGCGCCGTCGGGTTCGCGAAGTCGCCGCCGATCGCCACGCCCTGGAACGGCGAGCGGAAGGCCAGGGCGAACACGCCCGCCGACGGACTGCTCGGCAACGGCGTGTCCGACGCCGTCCAGTGGCGGCCGCCGTCGCCGGAGTGCAGGACGCGGGCGGTCGCGCCGCCACCGGTCGCGAGCCAGGCGTCGAACGGCCCGGCCGTCGTGACGCACTGGCCGCTGGCCGCGAACCCGGCCTCGCCGGGCAACGCGGGCGGGAAGCCGCTGCCGGGCACCGGGCGCCAGCTGCGGCCGCCGTCGAAGGTGGCCTGGACCCGGAACCGGCCGTCGACCGGGTCGCTCATCGCCAGGCCGCGCCAGGGGTCGAAGAAGGCCAGGCAGTCGTAGAAGGCCGCCGCGTCGGTGTTCTGGAACGTCTGGCGCCAGTGCGCGCCGCCGTCGTCGGTCCGGTAGACGCGGGAGTCGGTCCCGGGCCCGATGGAGAGGATCACGGCGTGCTGGGCGTCGAAGGCCTCGATGTCGCGGAACTGCAGCGTCTCGGTGCCCGGCGGCCCCACGGACGTCCAGGTGGCCCCGCCGTCGGTCGTGCGCAGGACCGTGCCCTGGGTGCCGCTGACCCACGCGACCCGCGCGCTGACGGCGGACAGGCCGCGGAACTGGGCGGTGACGCCGGTCGGCGTGAGCTCCCACTTCGGCGGGCGTTGCCCCGCCGACGCCGGAGCCGCGATCGAGACCAGCAGGGCGAGCACCAGCAGCACGACACGCATGCGGGAGATCCTGCCGCAGTCCCGCCCCGACTTTCGTCGCGTCCCGCCCCCGTGGGGGGGTGGGGTGGAGGTGTGTGGAGCGCCGGTCACGCAACACCCCATCCCCCGCCGCACCGCGGGAATTATAAAATAATGTAAAAACACAACAAA
>NZ_JBSGJD010000452.1:0-3694 GCF_053605405.1 Amycolatopsis sp. NPDC003861 | reverse complement strand
GCCGGTGCCGCACGCCATCTGGACGTCGGACGCGGGCGTCGCGGGCGAAAGCTTGCTGCCCAGCACGCTCTCGCGGGCCAGGTTGAAGTCCTTCGTCCAGGTGCACAGCCTGGCCGATCCCGGGCAGCTCGCCGACGCGGCGCAGTTGTGGGAAACCGGGCGGTTCGGGCCGCGGGCCCGCATCGACGTCCTGCTCGCGCTGCGCCGCGGCGCGCAGGTGTGGCCGGCGCTGAGCCCGCTGCTGACCTCGGCGGTGCCGGCCGAAGTGGCCCTCGGCGAAGACGACGTCACCGAACTGGTCGCCACCGCGGGCCCGCGGCTGGCGGCCGCCGGGATCGACGTGCACTGGCCCGCCGAGCTGGCGGGCTCGCTGACCGCGCGGGCCGTCGTCCGCGCCGGCGACGACCCCGGCGACCTGCCCTCGTTCTTCGGCGGCGGTCGCGCCCTGGCGTTCGACTGGCAGCTCGCCCTGGGCGGTGAGGTGCTGACCGAGGCGGAGCTGGACGCCCTCGCCGAGGCGCGCCGCCCGGTGGTGCGGCTGCGCGAGAAGTGGGTGCTGGTCGATCCGGCGCTGGCGGCGAAGGCGCGGGAGCGGGCGCTCAAGCCGTTGAACCCGGTCGACGCGCTGGGGGCGGTGCTGTCGGGGACCACCGAGGTCGACGGCGAAGTGGTCGAGGTCGTCACCGGCGGCTGGCTGGCCCGGCTGCGGGAACGGCTGTCGCAGCCACCGGAACCCCAGGCACCCCCGGCCGGGCTGGCCGCGACGCTGCGGGACTACCAGCTGCGGGGGCTGCAGTGGCTGGCCACCGTCACCGGGCTCGGCCTCGGCGGGTGCCTCGCCGACGACATGGGCCTGGGCAAGACGGTCACGCTGATCGCGCTGCACCTGCACCGGGCGTCGGGGCCGACCCTGGTGGTGTGCCCGGCTTCGCTGCTGGGCAACTGGGAACGCGAGATCCGCCGGTTCGCCCCCGGTGTGCCGGTGCGGCGCTTCCACGGCAGCGCCCGGTCTCTCGACGAGCTCGACGGGTTCGTCCTGACCACCTACGGCACGCTGCGCACCGATCCCGCGCCGCTGGCCGCGGTGCGGTGGGGACTGCTGGTCGCCGACGAGGCCCAGCACGTCAAGAACCACCGCTCGGGCACGGCGAAGGCGCTGCGGCTGGTGCCGGCGGCGGCGCGGGTGGCGCTGACCGGGACGCCGGTGGAGAACACCCTCTCGGAGCTGTGGGCGATCCTCGACTGGACCGCGCCCGGGCTGCTGGGTTCGCTGAGCGAATTCCGGACGCGGTGGGCGAAGCCGATCGAGGCGGGCGACACCGCGGCGGCCGAGCGGCTGTCGCGGTTGCTGCGGCCGTTCCTGCTGCGACGGCGCAAATCCGACCCGGGGATCGCCCCCGAGCTGCCCGCGAAGACCGAGACCGACCGGCCGGTGGCCTTGAGCGCGGAGCAGGTGGCGCTGTACGAGGCGGTCGTGCGGGAGATGATGGCCGACATCGCCGCGAGCGACGGGATGGCCCGGCGCGGCCGGATCGTCAAGCTGCTGACCGCGCTCAAGCAGATCTGCAACCACCCCGCGCAGTACCTGAAGGAGCCGGGCGGCCGGTCGGGCAAGGTGGAGCTGCTCGACGAGCTGCTGGACACCATCCTCGCCACCGGCGGCGCGGTGCTGGTGTTCACCCAGTACGTCGCCATGGCGCGGCTGCTGGAGAAGCACCTGGCCGGGCGGGGGATCGCGACGCAGCTGCTGCACGGCGGCACCCCGGTGGCGCGCCGCGAGGAGCTGGTGGCCCGGTTCCAGAACGGCGAGGTGCCGGTGTTCCTGCTGTCGCTGAAGGCGGCCGGGACGGGCCTCAACCTCACCCGCGCCGACCACGTCGTGCACTTCGACCGCTGGTGGAACCCGGCGGTGGAGGACCAGGCGACCGACCGGGCGTACCGGATCGGGCAGACCCGGCCGGTCCAGGTGCACCGGCTCGTCGCCGAGGGCACGGTCGAGGACCGGATCGCGGCGATGCTGCGGGAGAAACGGGCGCTGGCCGAGGCGGTCCTGGCCGGCGGCGAGGCCGCGTTGACCGAACTGTCGGACACCGAGCTGGCCGAACTCGTCGAACTGAGGAGCCGCGGATGAGCGACGACCGGGTACGCGGCTTCCCCGCGTTCGGCGCGGGCGGGCACCTGGCGCGTTCGTGGTGGGGCCGGGCGTGGGTGCGCGCGATGGAGGACACCGCGCTGGACCTGCGTCAGCTGAAGAAGGGCCGCAAGTACGCGGCGGCCGGCCTGGTCGGCCCGATCACGGTCAGCCCGGGCCGCATCGCGGCGACGGTCGAGGACGCCGACGGCGGCCCGTACCGCACGCAGCTGCGGCTGGCGGAGCTGTCGGAGGCGGACTGGACGCGGTTCCTCGACCGGGTGGCGTCCCGCGCGGGGCACCTGGCGGCCTTGATGGATCGCGACATGCCACCGGACCTC
Source organism: Amycolatopsis sp. NPDC003861 (assembly GCF_053605405.1). Taxonomy (NCBI): domain Bacteria; kingdom Bacillati; phylum Actinomycetota; class Actinomycetes; order Pseudonocardiales; family Pseudonocardiaceae; genus Amycolatopsis; species Amycolatopsis sp. NPDC003861. Next base: position 1,222 of record NZ_JBSGJD010000452.1, on the reverse strand, counting down.
GTCGAGGCGGCCGGCGTCGACCTCCTGCCGGGGATCGGTGACCTCGACCCGGAGTGCGACTGCCCGGGCTGGGAGCTGCCCTGCCGCCACGCGGCGGCGTTGTCGTTCCAGGCTTCGTGGCTGCTCGACGCGGACCCGTTCCTGCTGTTGCTGATGCGCGGCAAGGGGGAGCGGGAGATCCGGTCCGAGCTGGAGAGCCGCACGGCACCGGTGGCGGTCGCCGAGCCGGCGGCGGACCGGGTACCGGGGGAGCTGCCGTCGCTCGACGCGTTCCGGCCGTCGGGCGCCCCGTCGATCCCGGCGGCGCCAGGGGTGCCTGCCTCGGCGTTCGCGCTGCTGGCGGAGAACGCGGCCGGCCGGGCGCGGGCGTTGCTGGCCGGCCGGCCGTGGCCACGACGGCCGGACGCGATCCGCTTGGCGGCGGAGTTTCCCGCGGTGGCGGAACGGCTGGGTGAGGGGGCGGCGTTCGCGCGGGCGGTGGCGGCGTGGCGCTTCGGCGGGCCGGACGGCCTGGAGGTGCTGGAAGCGGCCTGGACCCCACCGAAGGCGGTGGTGGCGGCCGCCCGGGCGGCCCTGGCGGAGGCCGAGGGGGAGCCGGTGTTCGAGCGGAACCGGTGCACGGTGGGTGCGGTGCAGCTGAGGCTGGATCGCCGCGGCCGGTGGCACCCGTACCGGCTCGAGGGGCAGGAGTGGTGGCCCGCGGGAGTGCCGGAGACCGACCCGGGCCTGCTGGTGGGCTGAGTCCGACCGCACCCGGGCGGGCCGCACGCAATCCAGCCCGCGCCTGCGAGGGCTGCCGGTGGGTGAGCCTGGCCAGGCCCGGCCGCGCGCAGCCCGACCGCGGCTGCCCGGGGTTGCTGGGCGGTCTGGCCAGGCTCCGGCCGCGCGCAACCCGACGGCGGCTGCCGGGCCTGCTCGTTCGCCGCGCCTGCTTCCACCCTCCGGGCCGCTCGCCTTCCACCCTCCGGCCGCGGCCGCCTCCTCGGCCGGCGAGGTCGCGCCCGCCCCGGCACCCAGCGTCCGGCCGCCGGTGGCCGGGCTGGATCCGCCAACTTTGCCGGTATCCAGCGCGGTACTCGTTGTCTCCTGTCCCCTGACGGCGGGTTCCGCCGGGCCACTGGGGGTGCGGGGGGGCGGGGGGGTGGCCCGGGCCCCCCCCCCGTTCGCCCGGGTGCGCGCCTGTGAGTAAAAATAGTAAAAGAAAAATAGTAAAAACAAAAAC
>NZ_JBSGJD010000451.1:0-3725 GCF_053605405.1 Amycolatopsis sp. NPDC003861 | reverse complement strand
CCGGCCCTGAGTGGACCGGGGGTTCGCCGTTGCTCAGAGAGCTAGTGCTCACGCACCGCCGGAGAGCTTCTCGCGGAGCGCCGCGAGCTGCTCGTCGGAGGCGAGGGTGCCGCCGCTGCTCTTCGAGTCGGCCGGGGCCGAGCCCGAGGTGTAGCTTTCCGCGCCACCCTCGATGCCGGTCGCCGCGTCGGCCGCCGCTTCGGCGTCCGCCTCGACGGCCTTCTGGACCTGCTTCATGTGGGCCTCGTAACGAGTGTGCGCCTCGGCGTACTGGCGCTCCCACTCCTCACGCTGCTTGTCGAAGCCTTCCTGCCACTCCTGGGTGTCCGGGTCGAAGCCTTCGGGGTAAATGTAGTTGCCCTCGGCGTCGTACTCGGCGGCCATGCCGTACTGGGTCGGGTCGAACTCGGTGTCCGGCGTGACACCCTCGTTCGCCTGCTTCAGCGACAGCGAGATGCGACGGCGCTCGAGGTCGATGTCGATGACCTTGACCATGACGTCGCCGTTGACCTGGACGACCTGCTCCGGGATCTCGACGTGGCGCTCGGCCAGCTCGGAGATGTGGACCAGGCCCTCGATGCCCTCTTCGACGCGGACGAACGCACCGAACGGAACCAGCTTGGTGACCTTGCCCGGCACGATCTGGCCGATCGCGTGGGTGCGGGCGAACTGGCGCCACGGGTCTTCCTGGGTCGCCTTCAGCGACAGCGAGACGCGCTCGCGGTCCATGTCGACGTCCAGAACCTCGACCGTGACCTCCTGGCCGACCTCGACGACCTCGGACGGGTGGTCGATGTGCTTCCAGGACAGCTCGGAGACGTGCACCAGGCCGTCGACGCCACCCAGGTCCACGAAGGCACCGAAGTTGACGATGGACGACACGACGCCCTTGCGGACCTGGCCCTTGGCGAGCGCGTTGAGGAACTCGCTGCGCACCTCGGACTGGGTCTGCTCCAGGTAGGCGCGGCGGGACAGGACCACGTTGTTGCGGTTCTTGTCCAGCTCGATGATCTTCGCCTCGAGCTCGCGGCCGACGTACGGCTGCAGGTCGCGCACGCGGCGCATCTCGACCAGCGACGCGGGGAGGAAGCCGCGCAGGCCGATGTCCAGGATGAGGCCGCCCTTGACGACCTCGATGACGGTGCCCTTGACGGGCTCGTCCTTCTCCTTGAGCTCCTCGATCGTGCCCCAGGCGCGCTCGTACTGCGCGCGCTTCTTGGACAGGATCAGACGGCCTTCCTTGTCCTCCTTCTGGAGAACCAGGGCTTCGACCTCATCGCCGACGGTGACAACCTCAGCCGGGTCGACATCGTGCTTGATGGAGAGCTCACGCGAGGGGATAACACCCTCGGTCTTGTAGCCGATGTCGAGCAGGACCTCGTCGCGGTCGACCTTGACGATGGTGCCTTCGACGATGTCGCCATCGTTGAAGTACTTGATCGTCTTGTCGATCGCCGCGAGGAAGTCTTCCTCCGACCCGATGTCGTTGATGGCGACCTGCTGGGGCCCGGTGGGGGCGGTCGGGGCGGTGGCGGTGTCGGTGGTCATTAGGCGGGTTGCTCCGGTGGATGGGAATCGAGGGTTGGCAGTTGTCGGCGCGATGGGCGGCATGCGACGACCCTGCAAGCAAACGTCCACCAGTGAACGACCGCGGCATGACCCCGCATACGGTGCGCGACCCGAGTCCCAACCAGAAGCTGAGCGGAAGGCAGCGCGAACCCACTGCGCTAACACTTATCCTACGCGGCAGCCGCTAGGCGGCACAATCAGGGTCCCCCTGGCTCGCTAAGGTCCTCGCGGAAGCAAACCGCACGCACGAGGACGCAGGTGGAGCCGCTCGCGGCCACCGGGACCGGAGACCCCCATCATGCCACCGGAGCAGGCGCCCGCGCCGGGGCGCCACGACGCCGCCGAGCACCGGCTGGGCACCACGGCGGTCGCCTACCGCGAGGTCGGCGGGGCCGAGGCCGCCGCCGCCAACCTCGCCTGGTGGGACGCCGACGCCGACGACTACCAGGCCGAGCACGGCGGGTTCCTCGGCGACGCCGACTTCGTCTGGTGCCCGGAGGGCGTCCGGGAGGCCGAGGCCCGGCTGCTCGGCGACGTCCGGGGCAAGCGCGTGCTCGAGGTCGGCTGCGGGCAGGCCGCCTGCGCGCGCTGGCTGGCCGCCGAGGGCGCGCACGCCGTGGCGACCGACCTCTCGGCCGGCATGCTGCGCCACGCCCGCGACGGCAACGCGCGCACCGGCCTGGCCGTCCCCCTGGTCCAGGCCAACGCCGAGCACCTGCCGCTGGCGTCGGGCAGCTTCGACGCGGCCTGCTCGGCCTTCGGCGCGATCCCCTTCGTCGCGTCCGTGGACGCCGTCTTCGCCGAGGTCCACCGGGTGCTGCGGCCGGGAGCGCCGTGGGTGTTCTCGGTGACCCACCCGATGCGGTGGATCTTCCCCGACGACCCGGGCCCGCAGGGGCTCACCGTCACCCAGCCGTACTTCGACCGCACGCCGTACGTCGAGGTCGACGACGAGGGCACCGCCACCTACGTCGAGTACCACCACACGCTCGGCGACTACGTGCGCGCGCTGGCCGGGGCCGGGTTCACCCTGACCGACCTGGTCGAGCCCGAGTGGCCGGCCGGGCACACCCGGGTGTGGGGCCAGTGGAGCCCGCTGCGCGGCAAGTTCTTCCCCGGCACGGCGATCTTCCGCACGCACCGCTCGTGACCACGCTCGAGGAGCAGCAGAACGCGCGGTTCGCCGCGCTCGACCCGCTGCTCCCGCCGATCGCCGCCCCGCCGTCGCCGTCGAACGAGCCCCTCGTCGTGACGGTCGGCGGCCGCAAGGCGGGCGGCCTGCTGACGCAGGTCGTGCACGCGCCGGGGTCCTGGCCCTCGCTCTGGGGGCCGTCGGACATCCGCGACCTGACCGCGGTGCCGGGCGACAGCGGCGCGGCGGGCCTCGCCGCGCTGCTGGGCGCGTGGCGGGAGAAGCTGCGCGGGACGCCGGCCGGCCCGGACTCGGCCTGCTCGCTGACCTGGCCGAGCCGCGACGCCGAAGCGTCCGCGGTGCTCCTGGCGCACGGGTTCGCGCCGATGACGTGCCTGGCCGTGCGGGCTCCCGAGCCCCCCGGCGGCCCCGGGGCGGCGCCGGTGAGCGTCCGCCGGGCCGGGGAAGGCGACGCCGACGCGCTGACCGAGCTGCGGCTCGCCGAGTGGCGGTACACCTCGCTGGTCGGCACCGCGGTGGCGCGGCCGGGGGCCCGGGCGCTGCTGCGCACCGAAGTCGTCCGCTCGCTGCGGTTCGGCGGACTGGTCTGGCTGGCCGAGGAGGACGGCGGGGTGCCGGCCGGCCTGGCCTCCTGCGCGCTGGTCTCGGCCACGCCGGGCAACTCCGTCCACGGCCGGCTGCTGCCCGGCCGCTGGGGGTACGTCGACACGCTGTCGGTCGCGCCCGCGGCCCGCGGCGGCGGGGTCGGCCGGGCGCTGATGGCGGTGGCGCACCGGACGTTGCTGGAACACGACGTGCGCGGGACGTTCCTGTTCTACCATCCGGCGAATCCGCTTTCGCCGGTGTTCTGGCACCGGCAGGGTTATCGTCCTCTGTGGACCATGTGGCTCCGGCGTCCCGCCTGGTCCTGACCGCACGCGCCGAGGGGGAACCATGGACATCGCCGAGCCGCTGCTCGCGGCGCACCGGGCGCGCTTCGCCGCCGTCGACGCGCTCCTGCCGC
>NZ_JBSGJD010000450.1:0-3735 GCF_053605405.1 Amycolatopsis sp. NPDC003861 | reverse complement strand
GCGCACGCCGGTCCGCCGGGGCCGGCAGCAGCAGCCGCGGGGTGCCGTCTTCGAAGTCCTCCAGCGCGGCCAGCCCGGTGACGTCGGCGGGGCCGTCGAGCGCCACCGCGACGAGCCGGTGCGGCAACGGCCACTCCGCCGCCGTCGCCGCTTCCTGCACTGTCCGGGACGGCGACGGCGGGTCCGCCAGCAGCAGGTCCAGCAGCCGGCGCCGGCGCCGTTCCAGCGCGCCCGCCGCCCGCGCCTGGGCCGCCGCGTGCCCCTCGATCGACAACGCGGACAGCTCGTCGATGTAGGCGAAGATCGCCTCGGCCAGCAGGCACAGCGTCGCCGACGGGACGCCGGCCCGCGTCCCCACCTCCGCCATCCGCCGCCACGTCACCCGCGCGCCGACCCGGTACGCCGCCTGCAGGACGTCGAGGTTGCGGCCCTGCGCGAGCTCGTGCACGCCGAGTCCGACGAACACTCTGCGCCGCTCCTCCGGCAGCGGCCCGGACGCCGCGATCCGGTCGATGAACTGCAGGATCGCCGCCTGGACGCCGGCCCGCAGCGCCTTGCCGAACGCCCCGTCGAGGGGCCGCGCGTAGTCCGGGATGGTCCGCTGGATCTCGCGCAGCACCTCGTCGGCGACGTCCAGCAGCCGCGGCCGGAACACCGCCGCCAGCTCGCGGGGGAGCATCGCCCACAGCTGTCCTGGCCGGCCGTCGCCGCCGAGCATCGGTCCGAAGTTCGTTTCGACGGGCGGTCCCGTCATCGCCCACCCCATTGTGGAAGAGGAGTCAGGAACCGAGGAGTGCCTCCGCGCGCAGCGCGATCTCCATGTCGAGCCGGTCGTCGGCGTTGTCGAGCCGGTCGCCGAACAGATCGATGAGCTGGTGCATCCGGTACCGGACGGTCTGCGGGTGCACCTTCAGCTTCTTCGCGATTTCGGGGGCGCTGCCGCGGGACTGCAGCCAGATCAGCAGCGTCTCGCCGAGCCGCGCGCGCTGCTTCGGCGTGAGGTCCTCGAACGGCTGCAGGCTGCGTGCGCACAGCTCGCGGACCAGGAACTCGTCGGCGAGCAGCCAGAGCGTGGACAGGTGGTCGGTGCAGCGCGTCACCGGCGCGTCCGGCAGCACACCGCGTTGGACGAGCTTCAGCGTGCGACGCGCCCAGAGCAGCGAGCGCGGCGCGTCGGTGAGCCGCACGGTCGGGCCGATCACCGCGCGCCAGCCCGGCAGCCGCTCGGCGAGGTTCTTCAGGTGCTTCTCCGGAGCACCGGTGACCAGGCACGGCTCGCTGCCTTCGAGGTCCACGAGGACGTCGGAGTGCAGGTCGGGCGCGGCCAGGCTGTGTTGGTCGGCGCGTGGTTCGAGGGCGACGACGGTGACTTCGGCCGGCAGGGGCCACTGCGCCGTGGCGGCCTGCGCGGTGATGGTCTGCGGCGCGGACGGCGGGTCGGCGAGCAGCAGTTCCAGCAGCCGTCTCCGGCGGCGGGCGCGGGTGCCGGCCGCGCGCGTCTGCGCCGCCGTGTAGCCCTCGATCGAGAGCGCGGAGATCTCGTCGACGTAGGCGAAAATGGCTTCGGCGCTCGTGCAGAGCGTGTCCGCGGAGACGCCGGCGCTCTGCCCGAACTCGCTGATGTGCCGCCACGCGACCCGCCCGCCGACCCGGTAGGCGGTCTGCAGGCAGTCGAGGCTGCGGCCCTCGTTGAACTCGATTTTGCCGAGGTTGCGGAACACGGTCGTCCACGTCTCGAGCGGGACGGCACCGGGAGTGCCGACACTGTCGAGGCACTGGATGATCGACTGCCGGACACCCTGCGTGATGATGTGCCCGAACGCGCCCTCCAGCGGCTGGCGGTACTCGGGCACCGCCCGCTGCACCTCCTGCAGGATGGCGCGGGCGAGCGGGTCGACCCGCGGCTTGAAGCGGACCGCCAGCTCGCGGGGCAGCGACGCCCACAGCCCGATCGCGCCGGAAGCGCGCCCGTGCCGGGGATCCGCCGGGGTGCGCGGGGCGGGTGGGTAGGCGGGCCGGGGCCGGTCGGCCGACACGGACTGCTGCCGGTAGGCCGGTCCGGGAGTGCGCTCGCCGGAGTTCGGCCGCCCGGCCCGCAGGACGGGGGCGGCGAATCCGGTGTCCACGTCGGTCATGTGTTTTATCCTTGCTGGCAACAAAATCGGCCTCGTCGGCGGGAACGCCGATCCGGTTTTTGTGGCTCAGGCAACATAATTTCGCGCGAACGGCACTGTCAACGGGTTGTCCGCTGACTTTGCGGTAACCCGTCCGGACTACACCCGAACGGGTGGAACGGCGCGAGAGGAGGTGACACTTCCGGCGCGCGCCGATGGTGCGCGCGTGACAACTTTTCAGAGGGGTGGCCGCTCGGTTGTCAGCCGCGTGACGACGTCGTCGAGAGTGAGCCGGGCGGGCGCGGTCTCGGTGAGGAACTCGTTGAGCAGGGCGCAGAAGCGATCCGGCTCGGCCACGTGCGGAAAGTGTTTCACGTTTTCCAGCACGGTCAAGCGGCTGTCCGGCAGCAGTGCGGCCGTCCGGCGGCCGTGCGCCACCGGGATGAGCGGGTCGCGCGCGCCCCAGACCAGCAGCACCGGCACGGCTTCGGCGAGGTAGAGCTTGTCGACGGCGCTCGCGCGCTGGCCGCGCAGGTCGATCAGGCTGCGCGCGATGAACAGGAACGCCCGCCGCCGCGCCGGGTCGGCCAGTGAGCCGAAATGCCGGGCCAGTTCCCGGGTTTCGGGCTTGAGCGACCCGCCCAGCCGGCGTCCGAGCCGCGCGGCGGCCCGGGCGATCGCGAGGGTCACGCGGTTGACGGCGAGGGCCATTGTGGCCGGTGCGCCCGGCAGTGCGGCGGCCCGCAGCACCGGGCTGACCTCCGGCCCGAGGCCGGCGCTGCCCACCAGGACGAGGCGGTCGCACATCTCCGGGAATTGGTAGGCGAACTGCAGCGCGATGCCCCCGCCGAGCGAGTGCCCGACGATCGTCGCGTGCTTGACGCCGGACACCGCCAGGACGTCCCGCACGGTGCTCGCCATCGCGCCGAGGCCGTAGTCGGCGCGGGGTGCCTCGGATTCGCCGTGGCCGGGCAGGTCGAGCGCCAGCACGCGGCGGCCATCGCAGCGGGCCAGCACCGGTGCCCAGGTCTCGGCGCTGCCGGCGATCCCGTGCAGCAGCACGACCGCTTCGTCGCCGGAATGTGCGGGTGGCAGGTGCTCGTGCAGCCGGATGCGGCGGCCGTGCAGGATGAGGGTTTTGACGGTCATGGGCGGCCTTTCTCGCGGACCCGAAATTAGGGCATCCGACTGCTGCCGCGGATGTGGTGAACGCCACCACCGGAGAATCACGGACGGCCATGACAAGAACGTTGGGGAAAAGGCGGCGGTGCATGCGGGTTTTCGCGACGTCACCGGGAATGCGTATCGACATTCCGCCGGTATCCGGTAATCCTCGAAGGCATGGTCGCAATGACGCACCGGACGCGCTGATGTCCTGCCGCGCGAGTTTCCATTTCGTTCCCCAGGGCCCACGGCCGGCTTGGCCGGGTCGCCGCCCGTGGCGGCGGGTGCTGCCGATGCCGGTGCGCACGTTGGACCGGGTGGTGGCATCGGGACACGGCTCGGGCGGCCCGGCGCGGGTCGGGGAGGCGGCCCATGCGCCCCAATGTGGCGTTGGGTGCATCTGACGCACCCAATGTGGCGTTCGGTGCGTTGGACGCACCCAACGCCACATTGGGGC
>NZ_JBSGJD010000449.1:0-3789 GCF_053605405.1 Amycolatopsis sp. NPDC003861 | reverse complement strand
CATCAACTCCGCCTGTTAGCCACCCCCCCGGGCAATTACCCCCCCGGGGGCCGGGGCCCCCCGGGCGGGGGGGGTTCGTGTTGGTATTGGGCGGTTCTAACCCGAATTACCACTCACGACCAGCTGCGGCAGACCTGGGTCAGGAAGAGCCGATCGCGATCGTCGCCATGGGCTGCCGCTTTCCCGGCGGCATCACCTCGCCGGCCGAGCTGTGGGACCTGGTCTCCGCGGGCGGCGAGGCCGTCACCGAGCTGCCCGCGAACCGCGGCTGGGACCTCGACACGCTCCTCGGCGACACCGGCCCCGGCTCGTGCGCCACCCGGTTCGGCGGGTTCCTCCACGACGCCGACCGGTTCGACCCGGCGTTCTTCGGCCTGAGCCCCCGCGAAGCCCTGGCCATGGACCCGCAGCAGCGCGTCCTCCTGGAGATCAGCCACGAGGCGATCGAGCGCGCCGGGCTCGAGCCGGACGCCCTGGCCGGGACCGACACCGGCGTGTTCGTCGGCGCGATGGCCATGGACTACGGCCCGCGGCTGCACGAGCCGACCGGGCTCGTCGACGGCCACCGCCTGACCGGCACCTCCCCGAGTGTCGCCTCCGGCCGGATCGCCTACACCTACGGCCTGCGCGGGCCGGCGCTCACCGTCGACACGGCGTGCTCGTCGTCGCTGGTCGCGATCCAGCTGGCCGCCGACGCCCTGCACCGCGGCGACTGCTCGCTCGCCCTCGCCGGCGGCGTCACGGTGATGGCCGCCCCCGGCAACCTCGTGGACTTCACACGCCAGAACGGCCTTTCCGCCGACGGCCGCGCGAAGGCGTTCTCCGCCGACGCCGACGGCACGGCGTTCGCCGAAGGCGCGGGGATGCTGGTGCTGGAGCGGCTGTCCGACGCCCGCCGCCACGGCCACCCGGTGCTGGCCCTGCTGCGCGGCGGCGCGACCGGCTCCGACGGGGCCAGCAACGGTCTCACCGCGCCCAACGGCCAGGCCCAGCAACAGGTCATCCGCCGCGCGCTGCACGCCTCGGGACTGTCCACAAAGGATGTCGACGTGGTCGAGGCGCACGGCACCGGGACGGCCCTGGGCGACCCGATCGAAGCGCACGCCCTGCTGGCCACCTACGGGCAGGACCGCGAAACGCCGCTGTGGCTCGGGTCGCTGAAGTCGAACATCGGCCACACCCAGGCCGCGGCCGGGGTCGCCGGGGTGATCAAGATGGTCGAGGCCCTGCGGCACGAGACGATCCCGCGCACCCTGCACGCCGAGGTGCCGAGCCCGCACGTCGACTGGGCGAGCGGCCGGGTCGAGGTGCTGTCGGCGGCCCGGGCGTGGCCCGAGCACGGCCGCCCGCGGCGGGCCGCGGTGTCGAGCTTCGGGATCAGCGGGACCAACGCGCACGTCGTGCTGGAATCGGTGCCCGCCGAAGAGTCCGCGCCGGCGCCCGCCGGGCCGCTCGTCTGGTCCCTGCACGCCCACACCGGCACCGCCCTGCGCGCCCACGCCGCCCGGCTGCGGACCTACGCCGAAACCGCGGCCGACCAGGACCTCACCGCCACCGCCGCGATCCTCGCCCGCCGGCGTCCCGGCTCCTGCCGCGCGGTCGTCGTCGCCGAGGACCGGGCCGAACTCGTCGCCGCCCTCGCCGCTCTGGCCGAGGGCGCCCCGCACCCCGCGCTCGTCACCGGTACCGCGGCCGGCGACGTCCGGCCGGTGTTCGTCTTCCCCGGCCAGGGCGCCCAATGGCCCGGCATGGCCGCCGAACTGCTCGCCGCCGACCCGGACTTCGCCCGGCTGCTCACCGACGCCGCCGAGGCCCTGCGCCCGCACACCGGCTGGTCCGTGCTCGACGTGCTCACCGGCGCCGGCGGCGCGCCGGACCTGGAGGGGACCGAGGTCGTGCAGCCGGTGCTGTTCGCCGTCATGGTCGCCCTCGCCGGACTGTGGCAGGCCGCCGGGGTCGCTCCGGCCGCGGTGGTCGGCCACTCCCAAGGCGAGCTGGCCGCGGCCGTCGTCGCCGGGGCCCTGCCGCTGGCCGACGCCGCCCGGATCATCGCCGTCCGGAGCCGGCTCCTCACCGCCGAGCTCGACGGCACCGGCGGCATCCTCGCCGTCGGCCTGCCCGTGGCGCAGGTGCGGGAACGCCTGGAGCCGTGGGCCGGGCGGCTGTGGCCGGCCGTCGACAACGGCCCGGCCGGCACCGTCGTCGGCGGCGAACTGGCCGCCATCGAGGAGTTCGCCTCCGCCTGCGCCGACGTCCAGATCCGGCGCACCCCGGTGGCGTACGCGGCGCACACCCCGCACGTCGAGGCGGTCCGCGACGCCCTGATCGCCGAGATCGGCGCGCTGGCGCCGGCCGACACCGCGACCACGATCTGCTCCTCCTGCACCGGCGGCTTCCTGCCGGGCTCGGAACTCACCCCGGGCTACTGGTACCGCAACCTGGCCGAGCCGGTGCGGTTCGACGCGGCCGTCCGCGCCTTCGCCGGCTACCGGCGGCCGCTGTTCGTCGAGGTCAGCCCGCACCCCATCCTCGCCGGCGCGGTGCAGGAGATCCTGACCGACGCCGGCATCGACGGCACCGCCGTCGGCACCCTGCGCCGCGGGGAAGGCGGACGCCGCCGTTTCCTGCTGGCCCTCGCCGCGGCGCACGTCCGGGGCGCGACCGTGGACTGGCCGCGGCTGCTCGGCCCGGTCACCCGCCACCCGGACGTCCCGACCTCGGCGTTCGACCGGCAGCGCTACTGGCTCACCGGCAACTCCGGCGGCCTGCTCGGCGCCCCCACCCCGGTCGCCGACGGCGACGGTTCCGTGGCCACCGGGCGGCTCTCGCTGACCTCGCTGCCGTGGCTGGCCGGGCACGCCGTCCGCGGCACGGTCCTGTTCCCCGGCACCGGGTTCGCCGAACTGGCCCTGGAAGCGGCGGACGGCGGAAGCGTCGAGGACCTGACGCTCGAAGCGCCGCTGGTGCTGCCCGCGTCCGGCGCGGTCGAGGTCCAGGTCGGCCTCGGCCGCGCGGACGACCACGGCCGGCGGCCGCTGACCGTCCACACGCGACTCGGCGACGGGCCGTGGACGCGGCACGCCACCGGCGCGGTGAGCCCGGAGCGGGCACCCAGCACTCCCCTGCCGGTCTGGCCGCCCGTCGGAGCGGAGCCGGTCGACCTCGACGGCGCCTACGCGCGGCTCGCCGAACGCGGCTACGAGTACGGACCGGCGTTCCAGGGCCTCACCGCGCTGTGGCGCGACGGCGACGACCGGTACGTCGAGGTGGAACTGCCCGCCGAAGGCGAGTTCACCGCCCACCCCGCGGTGCTCGACGCGGTGCTGCACGCCCTGGTCCTCGACGGCACCGAGCTGCTGCTCCCGTTCTCCTTCGGCGGCCTGCGGGTCACCTCGCCCCTGCCGGGTGCGGTGCGGGCCCGGCTGTCCGGCTCGGCCGCCACCGGCGTCGAAATCGCCCTCTACGACACCGCCGGCACCCCGCTCGGCGGCGTCGAGTCGCTGCTGCTGCGGCCGGCCGCCGAGACGAAGGCGGCCGCGGAGCTCTACCGCGTGGAATGGACGCCCGCCCCGGTAGGCGACGGCACCGACCGGGAGTGGACGGTGATCGGCACGGAGCTGCCGGAGGTCGTCCCGCCGGTCGTGCTCACCACCGCGCACGAACTGCCGGCCGTGCTGGACCTCGTGCAGCGCTGGCTGCTCGACGAGCGCTGCGACGGCGCGAAACTGGTGTTCCTGCAGGACCCGGGCTCGCCCGACGGCGCGCCGGTGTGGGGCCGGGGTGCTCAGC
>NZ_JBSGJD010000448.1:0-3805 GCF_053605405.1 Amycolatopsis sp. NPDC003861 | reverse complement strand
GCGTTCGGTGCGTCCAGCGCACCCAATGTGGCGTTCGGTGCGTTGGACGCAACCAACGCCACATTGGGGCGCTGGGGGCTAGGCCGGGGTGCTGGTGCCGGTCGTGCTCGACGAGGGGGCGCCGGCCGAGCTGGAGCCGCCACCGCTGGCCGTGGTCGTCGGCGCGGGGTCGCTCGAGGTGGAGGGCGGGGTCGACGAAGTCGTCGTCGATGACGGCAGCGACGGCTTGGTCGACGTCGGGGGAGGCGGCGGCGGGTTGCCGCCCGTGTCGTTGCGCGGCGGCGGGGGCGGCGACGGCTGGGTGACGACCGTGGTGGTCGTCTTGCCGTCCGGGCTCACCGAGACCACGGTCGTCGGCGTGCTCGGGGACGTCGGGCTCGACGTGGTCGGCGCGCCGCTGGAGGAGGCCGGGTCGCTCGACGACGGGGTCGCCGGCAGCGTCTGCACGCCGGCCGGGACGGTGCCCTGGCCGCCGGGGCCGCCCGTGCCGCCCGCGGTCGAGGCGGGGGCCGGCCCGGCGAGCTCGGCCACGGCGGCGAACGCGGTCGCGACGACCAGCCCGGCCACCCCGAGCACGACGTACCCGGTGCGGTTCGGTTTGCTGCTCTTGGGCGGCGCGGTGTCGATCCTGGTGATCCGAGAGCTCGAATCCGACCCGGCGGGGCGGGGCATACGGGGCTCCTTGGGGAATTCGGGGAGGCGCGGTGTTTCCGACGGCACGTCGAGGCCGGGAAACGGGCGTGTCGTACCAAGCACAGCCACGGCGGGGGACCGACCTCGGCGGGGAGGTTATCACCGGCGTGCGGGTATTCGCCCAGGTAGTGGCCTTGATCCGTTACTGTGCGCGGTCGGTCGACCCGGAAGGGATGAACAGCGTGAGTGAGGAAGAAACCCACACCCGGCTGACGGCGTGGGTGCGCGGCCGGGTTCAGGGCGTCGGTTTCCGCTGGTGGACGCGCAGCCGGGCGCTGGAACTCGGGCTCGTCGGGAGCGCCAGCAACCTGGCCGACGGGCGTGTCGAGGTGATAGCGGAGGGTAGTCGTGACCACTGTCAGCGGCTGTTGGCAGCGTTACGGTCGGGAGAATCGCCCGGAAGTGTGGAGCACGTCGCCGAGCGCTGGTCCGACCCGAAAGGGGGACTCAGCGGGTTCGTCGAGCGGTAGGCCGTCCGGGGCCGGTGTGGCTCGTGGTGTTGCTGAGGCCGCCGGGGGTGTGCTAGGCGCGCCGAGGAGGGGGCGCGTCCGGCGGACCCCGGAGGCCCCCAGGTAGCCTGGGACGATTGAACCGCCCGTACCCGCGGCCAGAGGGGTCAGCAGCACGTGCACCTGAAAAGCCTGACGCTCAAGGGCTTCAAGTCCTTCGCCTCGGCCACCACGCTGCGCTTCGAGCCGGGTATCACCTGCGTGGTCGGGCCGAACGGCTCGGGCAAGTCCAACGTGCTCGACGCGCTGCGCTGGGTCATGGGCACCCAGGGCGCCAAGGACCTGCGCGGCGGCAAGATGGAAGACGTCATCTTCGCCGGCACCGCGGGCCGCGCCCCGCTCGGCCGCGCCGAGGTCACCCTCACCATCGACAACGCCGACGGCGCGCTCCCGATCGAGTACTCCGAGGTCTCGATCACCCGCCGGATGTTCCGCGACGGCGCGAGCGAGTACGAGATCAACGGCGACCGCTGCCGCCTGATGGACGTCCAGGAACTGCTGTCGGACTCCGGTATCGGCCGCGAAATGCACGTCATCGTCGGGCAGGGCCAGCTCTCGGCGATCCTCGAGTCCAAGCCCGAAGAGCGCCGCGCCTTCATCGAAGAGGCCGCCGGCGTCCTCAAGCACCGCAAGCGCAAGGAACAGACCCTGCGCAAGCTGGCCAACATGCAGGGCAACCTCGACCGCCTCGGCGACCTGACGACCGAACTGCGCCGCCAGCTCAAGCCCCTGGGCAAGCAGGCCGAGATCGCCCGCAAGGCCCAGTCGGTGCAGTCCGAGCTGCGCGACTCCCGCCTGCGCCTGCTCGCCGACGACCTGGTCACCCAGCGGGAGGCCATCGCGCGCGAAGAGGCCGACGAGAAGACGGCCCGCGCGCGCCGCGCCGAGGTCGAGCAGACCCTCGAGATCGTTTCCGCCGAAGAAGCCGAGCTGGAAGCCTCGCTCGCCGAGGACGCGCCGCTCCTGCAGACCGCCCAGGAGACCTGGTACAAGCTGTCCGCGCTGGCCGAGCGGCTGCGCGGCACCGTCCGGCTCGCCATCGAGCGCCAGCGCCACCTCTCCGCCGACGTCGCGACGAACACCGGCGGCCGCGACCCCGAAGAGCTCCTCGAAGAGGCCGAGCGCGTCGCCGAGCAGGAAGAAGAGCTCAACGAGGCCGTCATGGAGGCCCGGGAGCTGCTCGCCCAGACCGTGCTGCGCCGCGAAGACCTCGAACAGCGCGTCCAGGCCGCCGAGCGGGCGCACTGGGCCGCCGTCCGCGCCATCGCCGACCGCCGCGAGGGCATGGCCAAGCTGACCGGCCAGGTCGAGGCGCTGCGCAGCAAGAACGGCGCCACGACCGACGAGATCGACCGGCTCAGCGTCTCCATCGAGGAAGCCGCCGAGCGCGCCGAGATCGCCGTCGAAGAGCTGGAGCTGGCCAAGGCCGAGGGCGGCGCGGAGGAATCCGACGACGCCGGCCTGATGGACCGGCACGACCGCGCGGTCGAGGCGAACAACGCGGCCAAGGCGCGCGTCGAAGAGCTGGTCAAGGCCGAACGCGCCGCCGAGCGCGAGATCGCCTCGGAGAAGGCGCGTGTCGAGGCGCTGTCCATGGGCCTGCGGCGCAAGGACGGCGCGGGCGCGCTGCTCGGCGCGTCCCACGAGCTGCCGGGCCTGCTCGGCTCGGTCGCCGCGCTGCTGACCGTCGAGCCCGGGCACGAAGTCGCGCTCGCCGCGGCGCTCGGCCCGGTCGCCGACGCGATCGCCGTCGCGGGCGGCGAAGACGCCCTGCGCGCGCTGAAGTACTTGAAGGAGACGGACTCCGGCCGCGCGGGCATCCTGCTCGGCGGTCCCGAGTCCACTGTGGACACCTATTCGTGGCCGTCGCTGCCGGAAGGCGCGCGCTGGGCTCGTGAGGTCGTCACGGCGCCCGCGCCGCTGCGGCCCGCCGTCGAGCAGGCCCTCGACAAGCTGGCCATCGTCCGCGACCTCGACGCGGCACGGCACCTGGTCGCGGTGCACCCCGAGGTGCGCGCGGTCACCGCCGAGGGCGACGTCTTCGGCGCCCGCTGGGCGATCGGTGGCTCCGGCAAGCGCGAGAGCGTGATCGAGGTCCAGGCCGCCGTCGACGAAGCGGGGGAGCGGCTGCGCCTGGCCGAACGCTCGCTGGAGCGGTACGCGGCCGAGCTGGAAGGCGCCCGTGCCGAGCAGCAGGCGCGTCGCGAAGAGGTCTCCCAGGCCAAGGACGCCCTCGGCGACGCGAAGGTCCGGAAGGCGCGCTCTTCGGAACGGCTCAACCGGCTGCAGCAGGCCGCCCGCCAGGCGCAGGCCGAGGTCGAACGGCTGTCCGGGCAGCGCGCGAAGGTCGAGCAGAGCCGCGTCCAGGCACTGGCCCAGCTCGCCGAGCTGGAGGAACGGCTCGCCGCCGTCGCCGAGCAGCCCGTCGAGGACGACCCGGACACCGCCGAGCGCGACCAGGCCGTCGAAGAACTGGCCGTCGTGCGGCAGGAGGAGATGGAGGCGCGGCTCGCGCAGCGCACCTCCGAAGAGCGCGCCCGCAGCATCGCCGGCAAGGCCGAAGGCCTCCGCCGCGCCGCGCACGCCGAGCAGCAGGCCCGCGA
>NZ_JBSGJD010000447.1:0-3828 GCF_053605405.1 Amycolatopsis sp. NPDC003861 | reverse complement strand
CACATGATCCTCGAAGAAGCCCCCGAAGACCTCGTGAGTGAAAAAGCGGGTTCTAACCCTCCTTTCCACTCACGACCGGGCGTGGTGCCGCTGGTCGTGTCGGCCGCCACCGCGGCTTCGCTGGCCGCCCAGGCCGGTCGGCTGGCGGAGGTCGGCGACGTTCCGCTCGCGGACGTCGCCGGGACGCTGGTGTCCGGCCGCGCGGTGCTCAGCGAACGCGCGGTCGTCGTCGCCGGTTCGAACGAAGAAGCCGTCACCGGGCTGCAGGCGCTGGCCCGCGGCGAGAGTGCCCCCGGCCTGCTGACCGGCCGCGGCTCGGGCGCCCCGGGCAAGGTCGTCTGGGTCTTCCCGGGCCAGGGGACGCAGTGGGCCGGGATGGGCCGCGAGCTCCTCGACGCTTCGCCGGTGTTCGCCGCCCGGATCGCCGAGTGCGAGACCGCGCTCGGGCGGTGGGTCGACTGGTCGCTGACCGACGTCCTCCGCGGCGACGCCGATCTCCTCGACCGGGTCGACGTCGTGCAGCCGGCGAGCTTCGCCGTCATGGTCGGCCTCGCGGCCGTGTGGGCTTCGCTCGGCGTCGAGCCCGAGGCCGTGGTGGGCCACTCGCAGGGCGAGATCGCGGCCGCGTGCGTGTCGGGCGCGTTGTCCCTCGACGACGCGGCGAAGGTGGTTGCGTTGCGCAGCCAGGCGATCGCCGCCTCACTGGCCGGCCGCGGCGGGATGGCCTCGGTCGCGCTGAGCGAAGAGGACGCGACCGCGCGGATCGAGCCGTGGGCGGGCCGCGTGGAGGTCGCGGCGGTCAACGGGCCGACGTCCGTGGTCATCGCCGGGGACGCCGAAGCCCTGGACGAAGCCCTCGACGCGCTCGACGACCAGGGGGTCCGGATCCGGCGGGTCGCGGTGGACTACGCCTCCCACACCCGGCACGTCGAAGCCGCCCGCGACGCACTGGCCGAGATGCTCGGCGGGATCCGCGCGCAGGCCCCGGAGGTGCCGTTCTACTCGACCGTCACCGGCGAATGGGTCGAAGACGCCGGTGTCCTCGACGGCGGCTACTGGTACCGCAACCTGCGCCGCCAGGTCCGGTTCGGCCCGGCCGTGGCCGAGCTGATCGAGCAGGGCCACCGGGTGTTCGTCGAGGTCAGCGCCCACCCGGTGCTGGTCCAGCCGATCAACGAACTCGTCGACGATTCCGAAGCCGTCGTGACCGGGACGCTGCGGCGCGAAGACGGCGGCCTCCGGCGTCTGCTGGCCTCGGCGGCCGAGCTCTTCGTGCGCGGCGTGACCGTGGACTGGTCCGGCGTGCTGCCGCCGTCGCGGCGGGTCGAGCTGCCGACGTACGCCTTCGACCACCAGCACTACTGGCTGCAGATGGGCGGGGCCGCGAGCGACGCGGCTTCGCTGGGCCTGGCCGGCGCCGACCACCCGCTGCTCGGCGCGGTCGTCCCGCTGCCGCAGTCCGACGGCCTGGTCTTCACCTCGCGGCTGTCGCTGAAGACGCACCCGTGGCTGGCCGGGCACGCGATCGGCGGCGTCGTGCTCATCCCGGGCACGGTCTACGTCGACCTCGCCCTGCGGGCCGGGGACGAACTCGGCTTCGGCGTCCTGGAAGAGCTCGTCATCGAGGCGCCGCTGGTGCTCGGCGAACGCGGCGGGGTCCGCGTGCAGGTCGCGGTGAGCGGGCCGAACGAAACCGGCTCGCGCGCGGTCGACGTCTTCTCCATGCGGGACGACAGTGACGAGTGGGTTCGGCACGCGACCGGCCTCCTCGGCGAGTCGGCCGCCCGGGAGCCGGGCCGCTTCGACTTCGCCGCCTGGCCGCCCGCCGGGGCCGAGCCGATCGACGTCGGGAGCTTCTACTCCGACCTGACCGAACGCGGCTACGCCTACAGCGGCGCGTTCCAGGGCATGCGGGCGGTCTGGCGGCGCGGTGACGAGGTGTTCGCCGAGGTCGCGCTGCCCGACGACCACCGCGAGGACGCCGGCAAGTTTGGCCTCCACCCCGCGCTGCTGGACGCCGCTCTGCACACGAACGCCTTCGCCAACCCGGACGACGACCGCAACGTGCTGCCGTTCGCGTGGAACGGCCTGGTCCTGCACGCCGTCGGCGCCTCGGCGCTGCGGGTGCGGGTCGCGCCGGGCGGGCCGGACGCGCTGACGTTCCAGGCCGCCGACGAGACCGGTGGCCTGGTCGTCACCATGGATTCCCTCGTGTCCCGCGAGGTTTCGGCCGCGCAGCTGGAGACGGCGGCGGGCGAAGAGCGCGACTCGCTGTTCCAGGTCGACTGGGTCGACCTGCCCGCGGCCGAACCCGTGGCCACGGACCACGCCGAGGTGCTCGAAGCCGTCGGCGGTGCGCCCCTGGACCTGACCGGCCGGGTGCTGGAAGCCGTGCAGGCGTGGCTCGACGGCGCGGCCGAGGAAGCCCGCCTGGTCGTCGTGACCCGCGGCGCGGTCCGCGAGGTGACCGACCCGGCCGGAGCTGCCGTGTGGGGCCTGGTGCGGGCCGCCCAGGCGGAGAACCCGGGCCGGATCGTGCTCGTCGACACCGACGGCGAGCTGCCGCTGGGTGCGGTGCTGGCCACCGGCGAGCCGCAGCTCGCGGTGCGCGGCGGTGCGTTCTCCGTCCCGCGGCTGGCCCGCGCGGCCGGCGAGGTGCCGGACGCGCCCGCGGTGTTCAGTCCGGACGGGACGGTCCTGCTCACCGGCGGCACCGGCTCGCTCGGCGCGCTCGTGGCGAAGCACCTGGTCGCCCGGCACGGCGTCCGGCGCCTGGTCCTCGCCAGCCGCCGCGGCGTGGCCGCGGAAGACCTCCTCGCCGAGCTGACCGGGCAGGGCGCGGACGTGTCCGTGGTCGCCTGCGACGTCTCCGACCGCGACCAGGTCGCCGCGCTGCTGGCCGAGCACCGCCCGACCGGCATCGTGCACCTGGCCGGCCTGCTCGACGACGGCGTCATCGGAGCACTGAACCGCGAGCGGCTGGCCGGGGTGTTCGCGCCCAAGGTCGACGCCGTCCAGCACCTCGACGAACTGACCCGGGGCAGTGAACTCGACGCCTTCGTCGTGTTCTCGTCCGCGGCCGCGCTCATGGGCTCGGCCGGGCAGGGCAACTACGCGGCGGCCAACGCCTTCCTCGACGGCCTGATGGCCGGGCGCCGGGCGGCGGGCCTGCCGGGCGTGTCGCTGGCGTGGGGCCTGTGGGAGCAGGCCGACGGCCTGACCGCGCACCTGTCCGCCACCGACCAGGCCCGGATGAGCCGCGGCGGCGTGCTCGCCATGACGCCCGCCGAGGCCCTCGACATCTTCGACATCGGCCTGGCTTCCGAGCAGGCGCTGCTGGTCCCGATCAAGCTCGACCTGAAGACCCTGCGCGGCGGCGGGGAAGTCCCGCACCTGCTGCGCGGCCTGGTCCGCGCGAGCCGCCGGGTGGCGCGGACGGCGGCCGCCAGTGGTGGCGGCGGGCTGGTCCACAAGCTCGCCGGGCGGCCCGCGGAGGAGCAGGAAGCGGTCCTGCTGGGCATCGTCCAGACCGAGGCCGCCGCGGTGCTCGGCTTCAACGCCCCCGAGCTGGCCCAGGGCACCAAGGGGTTCAGCGACCTCGGCTTCGACTCGCTGACCGCGGTCGAGCTGCGGAACCGGCTGAGCGCCGCGACGGGCGTCAAGCTGCCCGCCACGCTCGTCTTCGACTACCCGACGCCGGTCGCGCTCGCCCGGCACCTGCGTGAGGAACTGGGGGAGACCGTCGCCGGGGCGCCCGCCGCGCCGGCCGCGGTCGCCGCGGACGCGGGCGAGCCGATCGCCATCGTCGGCATGGCCTGCCGCCTGCCG
>NZ_JBSGJD010000446.1:0-3841 GCF_053605405.1 Amycolatopsis sp. NPDC003861 | reverse complement strand
CCCGGGGGTTGTTGTCTGGCCGTCTGGGTTTTTTGGTGGGGGGGGCGGGTTTTCAGAGGGGGGCCTGCCGCGCAGATCCTGACCCCCGGACGAGACGTGGGTTACTTGATTGCGGAGCCGGCTTGCCAGTCGGCCCAGGACTTGGACCAGTCGCCGTACAGGTCCCAGACCGGGAGCTGGGGGCCGCCCGAGTTGGTGACCTCCACGACGTCGCCCAGGCCCATGTTCTGGAAGAACCACTGGGCGTTCGCGTCGTTCAGGTTGATGCACCCGTGCGACACGTTCGAGCTGCCCTGCTGGCTCACGCTGTTCGGGTTCTCGTGGACGAACTCGCCGTCGTTGGAAATGCGCTCCGACCACTTCTCATTGGACCGGTACGCCTTCGGATCCGGCGGGCAGACGCCGTACGTGCAGGAATCCATCGTGTAATTGGCCTGCTTGTCCGAAATCACGTGCGCGCCCAGATGGGTCGGCGTGGCGTCCTTGCCCATCGAGATCGGCATGGACTTCACCATCTGGCCGTTGTGGAAGATCTGCATCTGCTCGCTGTTCCCGTCCGCCTTCGCGATCCAGGAATCGTGCACCTTGTACGTTTCCGTACGATCTTCCGCGCCGAACACCCCGCCGCCGAAATCGACGCCGTAGATCTTCGCCGTCACCTTCAGCGTCGTGCCGGCCTTCCAATACTCCTTCGGCCGGTAGTGGACGTTCGAGTCGTCGATCCAGTACCAGCCGCCGTCCTGCTTCGGGGTCGACTCGACCGTCAGCGCCTTCTCGACCGCCGCCTTGTTCTTGACCGCGATCTTGCCGAAGCTGAACACGATCGGCTGGCCGACACCCACGCCCGTGCTCGCCACCGCGGACGGCGCCGGGATCAGGTTGGCGTTCGCCTGCTTCTTCGGCGACAGCGTGGTGATCTGGTTTTCCTGCTCGATCGGCTTCCCGTTGCTGCCCTGGGCGTGCGCGACGATCTTGTACGTCGAGCCGTAGCCGAGCGGCTCGCTGGACGTCCAGCTCGACCCGTCGGCCGCCAGCTTGCCGGCGACCGCCTTCCCCTTGGCCGCGTTGGTCACCGCGACGTCGAGCAGTTTCCCGTTGGCGGCCTTGACGACGATCGGCGTCGCCGGGTTCACCGCCGTGCCGCCCGCGGGCTCGAACGTCACCGCGACCGGCGTGTCGGACGGCGCGGCGGAGCCCGACGCCGGGTCCCCGCCGGCGGGCGAACCGCCGTCGTCACCGGACGAGCAAGCGGAAAGCAGCAGTGCCCCGGCGAGGATTCCGGCCACCGAAAGTAAAATCTTCTTGGGGAGCATATTGTCTCTTTTTGGGAATTGGGATCGGCGGGCATTCGTCATCAAAACTACGCGATAGCGATGACGTTCTTGCCGGCGGATCGGTGCATCGGCGTGACGTGGATCACGTGATGACGAGCCCCGGTGCGCCGTACAGCCCCGGCCCGTTCACCGAAAGCGCGCCGAGGTACTCGCGCGCCGCCGTGTACGCCTCGTCCGCCAGTGCTTCCGTGTGCCCGAAGTCCAGGGGGTTCACCCGGACCGGCGCCGGCCCCGGCAGGTAGACCACCGGGACCGAAGCCGCGGCCAGCGGCGCTTCCAGCACGGCCTGGTTCCGCATGCTGATCATCGCGGTGAACATCATCACCTCGGCGAACGTCCGCGGTGCGCCCGGCAGTTTCCCGGGGAACGCGCAGTCCAGCACCACCAGCGACGCCGCCCCCATGGCGAGGGCCTGCCGCATCGGCACGTTCGCGACGAGCCCGCCGTCGTACAGCAGCTGCCCGTCGTGCTCCACCGGCGGGAAAATCCCCGGGATCGCGCAGCTCGCCAGCAGCGGCTCCAGCAGGCGCCCGGAGCGGATCAGCAACGGCTCGGCCGTGTCGACCTGCGTGGTGACGACGCCGAGCGGCAGCGCCAGGTCCTCGAAACGGGTGTCGGCGCCCAGGTGGTCGGCGATGATCCCGGCCAGGCCCGTGTTGGGGAACAGGTGCGTCTTGCTCTGCGTCAGCGTCCGGACGCGGCTCAGCACGCCGCCCGGGAACGCCTCGGCCCGCGTCATGTGCGCCCAGATGTCGTGCAGCCGGGCGAGCGCGTCGGTGCCGGAGCGGGCCAGCACGGCGGCGTTGAGGGAGCCGACCGACGTCCCGGTCACGACGTCCGGCGTCAGCCCGGCCTCGGTCAGCGCGCGCAGCATGCCGACCTGCATGGCGCCGAGGCTGCCGCCCCCGCCGAGGACGAAACCGATCGGCCGGGGAAGGTCCGCGAGACTCATACCGCCGAATGTAGTACTCAGGGCACGCGTTCGGGCTCCGGCTCGGGGGTGGCGAGCGCCTTGCGCTTCTTCAGCCGCAGCAGGAAGAACACCGCAACGGCGGCGAGCACGCCGACGACGATCAGGCCGCCCGTGTTCAACGCGCCTTCGATCCGCTTCGCGGCTTCACCGAGTGCCGCGCCGATGCTGATGTGGACCAGCGACCAGCAGAACGCGCCTGCGGCGGCGGCCGGCAGGAACTTGCGGAACGGCAGCCCGGACGTCCCGGCCGCGGCCGGGGTCAGCGTCCGGATCACCGGCAGGAACCGGGCGAAGAACACCGCCCAGGCGCCCCGGCGTTCGAGGACGCCGGTGGCCTTGTCCCACGCCTCCAGGCCGTACTTGCGGATCAGCTTCGTGTCACGCAGGCGCGGCCCGAAGCGGCGGCCGATGCCGTAGCCGAGCGCGTCCCCCGCCGTCGCGCAGAGGGTGACGACCAGCCACAGGACCAGGAACCGGGGCACGGTGTTCGCCGTCGTCGCGGCGATGAGCAGCCCGGATTCGCCGGGGGCCAGGAAACCCAGCCCGATCGTGCACTCGGCGAACACCAGGCCGCCGGTCGCGGCGACGAGCCCCGGTTCCGGGAGTCCTTGCAGCCAGCTGAGGAGGTCCGAAACCAGGGCCATGACCCCACTTTACCGATCCTTTAAGGATGGTGGGGTGACGTGCGTCACCGAGCCAGGAGCGATGCCGCTTCCTGGGCTGCGGGACCTTCGGCCGCCAGGTGCTGCAGGTTTTCGGGCAGGACCTCGCCGCGGTGGGCCTTGGTCTGGGCGTAGAGGCGTCCCGCGCGGTAGGACGAGCGCACCAGCGGCCCGGCCATCACACCGGCAAAGCCCATCGCCTCGGCGGCCTGGGAGTGCTCCACGAACTCCTCCGGCTTCACCCACCGATCCACCGGGTGATGCCGCGGCGACGGACGCAAATACTGCGTGATCGTCAAAATCTCGCAGCCCGCATCCACCAGGTCCCGCATCGCCGGCGCCACCTCATCCGGCGTCTCACCCATCCCGAGGATCAGATTCGACTTCGTCACCAAACCGGCCTCACGCGCCGCCGTGATGACCTCCAACGACCGCGCATAACGGAAACCCGGACGAATCCGCTTGAAAATCCGCGGCACCGTCTCCACATTGTGCGCCAACACCTCCGGCCGCGACCCGAAAACCTCCGCCAACTGCACGGGATCCGCGTTGAAGTCCGGAATCAGCAACTCGACACCCGTGCCCGGGTTCAGCTCGTGGATTTGCCGCACGGTCTCCGCGTAGAGCCAGGCACCACCATCGGGCAGGTCATCGCGCGCCACACCGGTCACCGTCGAATACCGCAAGCCCATGGCCTGCACCGACTCGGCAACCTTCCGCGGCTCAGTGCGATCCAGAGCAGCAGGCTTACCGGTGTCGATCTGACAGAAATCACAACGCCGGGTGCACTGATCGCCACCGATCAGGAACGTCGCCTCCCGGTCCTCCCAGCACTCGTAAATATTGGGACACCCGGCCTCCTCACACACCGT
>NZ_JBSGJD010000445.1:0-3849 GCF_053605405.1 Amycolatopsis sp. NPDC003861 | reverse complement strand
TGTGTGTTGGTCTTGGGGGTTTCCCCCCCCCCAAACCACTCACGACCCGAGCGGGCCGCCGGTGATCGTCAGGGCGACGTACAGCACCGCCGCCGCCAGGGCCGTGAACGTCACCACGTCCACGAGCTTGCCGCGGATGGCCAGCAGGCCCGCCCGGGCCGCCGGCAGGACCGCCCGCAACACCGCGGCGAGGAGGAGCGCGGCGCCGATCAGCGCCGCGCCCTCCCGCCAGTGGTACTGGAAGATCCGCAGCGCCGCGACGGCCACCACCAGCAGCACCGCCGCGAACGGCAGCTGGGTGAAGCGGGAGGGCCGGTGACCGGGCACCTCCCGCCGCTCCTCGGTCATCGTCATCGGCCCTGGACCGAGCGTTCCGCCGCTTCGACGACGTTGCTGACCAGCATCGCCCGGGTCATCGGGCCGACCCCGCCCGGGTTCGGCGAAATCCAGCCGGCGACCTCGGCGACTCCCGGGTGGACGTCGCCGGTGAGCTTGCCGTCCACATGGGACACGCCGACGTCGAGCACCGCGGCGCCCGGCGCGACCATGTCCGGCGTGATGATCCCCGGCACGCCCGCCGCGGCCACCACGACGTCGGCGCGGCGGACCTCGGCGGCGAGGTCGCGGGTGCCGGTGTGGCACAGCGTCACGGTGGCGTTCTCGCTGCGGCGGGTCAGCAGCAGGCCGAGCGTGCGGCCGACGGTGATGCCGCGGCCGACCACGGTGACGCGCGCGCCGTTCAGCTCGACGCCGTGGCGCTTGAGCAGCTCGATGATCCCGTACGGCGTGCACGGCAGCGCGCCCTGCTGACCCAGCACGAGCCGGCCGAGGCTGACCGGCGCGAGGCCGTCGGCGTCCTTCTCCGGGTCGATGCGCTCCAGCACGCGGTTCGCGTCCAGGTGCTTCGGCAACGGCAGCTGCACGATGTAGCCGTGGCAGGCCGGGTCGGCGTTGAGCTCGTCGATGACGGCTTCGAGCTTCTCCTGGGTGATGTCGGCCGGCAGGTCGCGGCGGATCGAGTTGACCCCGATCTTGCCGCTGTCGGCGTGCTTCATCCGCACGTACGAGTGCGACCCCGGGTCGTCGCCGACCAGGACGGTGCCGAGACCGGGCGTCACCCCCTTCGCGGCGAGGGCCGCGACACGGGGCTCGAGCTCCGCGAAAATGGCGTTCTTGGTGGCCTTGCCGTCGAGAATCTTCGCCGTCACGCGCCCCATTCTGGCAAAGCGACCCCCGCGCGTCGCTTCCAGGCGCGGCTGGTCGCAGCCCGTAGACTGATCGCTACCCCACACGGTCCAATCGCGACGGTGCCCGCGATCAAGCTGTGACCTACCGCACGTCGCATCACCCGAGGTCAGGCCCGGTGCCACCGGGTGACCGGGCGGCAAAACCCACATGCGGGGTGCACTCGCGCGCGCGAGCAGTCAAAATGTGCGGGTGGCACAACCGACGACGCAGCTGAACGCGACCGAGCAGGACACCCTGGTCAAGCAGATCGGACTTGCCCTGCTCCGTGCCGCCCCGCGCGACTGGCGCAAGGTCACCGCGGAGTACCGAGCCGTCGGCAGGTACCACGAGCTGACCGGCGAGATCGTGACCGAGGACGGCACGGTGCACGAATGGCTCGCCACCCACGACATCGCGACCCTGTTCGGCAGGCTCCGCGGCGGCATGTACCGCGACGGCCGTGGAACGTGGTTCAACGCGCGCTACCAGCTGGACCACCCGTCCAGTTACAACCTCGAGTACAACCGCGACGAACCCGTGTGGAACCTCGCGCCGCCGCCGCAGGCCTACTCCGACGAGCTGCGGATGTTCCCGCGCACCGAGGAGAACGTCCCCGAATGGCTGATCCGGCGGATGTCCGGGCTCGGCCCGGAGCAGCCGGGGCCGCACTTCCGGATCGCCCGGATCTTCGACACCGTCGGCCCGGCCGGCCGCCCGGTGATCAACCGGCCCGACCTCGAGGTCGACGAGCAGGACCGCCTGCTGGAGTACCTCGAGCGCGCCCCGCTGGTGGTGCCCGAGCGCGGCTACGACATCGACCGCCTGGCCGCGACGCCGGAAGCGACCGTCCCGGTCGCCTTCCACAGCGACGGCCACTGGATCTGGCCCGCCGCCGTCAACTTCTACCTGCACAAGTACGGCGTTTCGCCCGAACCGGACCTCGTCGAGCACGTCCGCTCGGTCGGGTTCACGCTGCCGCCGGTCGACGAGCCGACGCTGCAGGGCGCGGCCGCGTACCTGACCCGGGGTCACCAGCCGCCGCCCCAGCAGCAGCGCCCGGCCGGGCCGCCGCCGCAGGGGCCCCCGCCGCAGGGCCCGCCGCCCCAGCCGCCCGTGCAGCAGGCTCCCGCGGGGCCGCCGCCCGTCGCGCCCCCGCCCGTGGCTCCGCCGCTGCAGCAGCACCAGGAGCCGCCCGCGCCGGTGGAGGCGCACGCCCCCGCCGAGCCGGAGGCGCCGGCCGAAGAGCACGAGTACGCCGAAGAGGGCTACGACGAGCAGGAGTTCGAAGACCGCTTCGCCGAGGACGAGGAGTACGTCCACCCCGAGCACGCGGCGGGGTCGAACGGCTCGTCGCCGGAGCCGGGCCGGGTGCCCGACCTCGAAGAGACCGCGGAATACGTCCCCGACCAGCCGATCGGGCAGGAACCGCGCGACGGCGAGGAGGAACCGGCGGAGCAGGCGGCGTTCGACGCCGGTCCGGCCGACGAGGCCGGGCACGCCTTCGACACCGGCCAGGCGGACGAGCCGGCGCACGCCTTCCAGCCGGCCCACCAGAACGAAGAGCCGTCGCACGCGGCCTTCCAGCCGCCGCGGCACGAGGACGAGCACGCGTTCCAGGCTCCCGGCCAGGACGACGCGTTCCAGCCGGGCCAGCCGCCGCGGCACGACGACGAGCACGCGTTCCAGGCCCCCGGCCACGACGACGCGTTCCAGCCCGGCGAAGAGGACGCGTTCCAGCCCGGGCAGCCGCCGCACCACGACGAGGACCCGGCGCACGCGGCCTTCCAGCCGCCGCGGCCGGACGACTCGTTCCAGCCCGCTCAGCCGCAGCATCACGAAGACGAGCACACCTTCCAGCCGCCGGCCCGGCCGGAAGACGAGGCCGCCTTCCCGCCGCCGCGGCGGGAGCAACCCGCGTTCGACCCGGGCCCGCCGACCATGATCACCCAGCCCGAGGTGCCCGGCGTGCTGCCGGTGCCCGAGCCGCCGGCCCCCGAGGCCCAGGCCGAGCCGCCCGCACCGCCGCGTCCGGGCCGCCGGGCGCTGCGGCGCGAGACGCCGGACCACCCGGTGCTCGCCGGCCTGCAGACCAAGCTCGACGAGCTCGACGTCCCCGAAAGCGGCTACAAACTGGGCGCACCGGCCGAGCACGGGTGGAGCGTCGAAGAGGTCGAGGACGGCTGGCGCGTCGGCTGGTACGACGGCAAGCTCAGCAACCCGGCGGTGTTCGGCGACGCCGAGGACGCGGCCGCGTTCTTGCTCGGCAAGGTGCTGCTCAACCCGGAGGGCCACGTGCCCGCCGAGGAGCCGCCCGCGCCGGAGCCGGAACCCGAGCCCGAACCGGAGCCCGCGCCGCAGCGGGTCGTCGCGACGCTGTCGCCGGAGGTCGCCACCGGCTCGTACCCGGTCCGCAAGCCCGAGCCGGTGCCGCCGCAGGAGCAGACGGCGTTCACCAGCGCCGAGGAGCTCTTCGGCGACCTCGAGGACGACGAGCCGCCGGCTCCCCCGCGCCAGCCCGCGCCGGTGCCGGCCGGGCCGCCGCCGGTGGCGCAGCAGGCCGGCCCGCCGCCCGCGCCGCCCCGGCGTGAACCGCCGTCGGCGCCGACCGTCCTGGCCCCGGTG
>NZ_JBSGJD010000444.1:0-3903 GCF_053605405.1 Amycolatopsis sp. NPDC003861 | reverse complement strand
CGCGGGCCCGCGGGCGCGGCGCCGCCCCGCCGAAGCTGCTCAAGTACCTGTTCGCCGTGCCGGCCGTGCGCGCCCGCGGCGCCCGCGGCAACGCCTACGGGCCGTTCCCGCCTCAGCTGGACGTGTCCCTCTTGTCGTCGTAGGAGGTCCAGCCGCCCTGGCCTTCGGCGGCTTCGACGTCGGCGTCGGACGACGCGGCGTGCGTCATCGCCGCGATCGTGCGTTCCAGGCCCTGCTGGACCTCGTCGCCGTCGGCTTCGCGGACGCTGTGCAGCGTCACGGTGATCTCCGAGGACGCCGGGCCGTCGTCGGAGATGCGGAGTTCGCCGTGGTAGTCGTCGGGGCCCTCGGCGCCCCACGTCAGCGACCTCGTCGCCGGGTCGGTGTGCAGCCACGCCTCGCTGGCCACGCGTTCGCCGTGCACCTCGGCCTCGACGTGGACGCTGTCGCCGCCCTTCGGCTCGGCGACCTTCATCTCCGGGAAGTACCGCGGCAGGTTTTCGGGGTGGCTCAGGAAGGCGAACAGCTCGTCCGCGGGGATGTCGGCGGTCGCGCTGTGGCGGTACTCGGTCATCGTGTCACTCCTCGTCGGCGTCCGGATCGTGCCCGGATACCCCGGATGCGGTGCATTAAAAGGGTTCGCGCGGGGAACCCAGGAACCATGACGGCCACCGAACCCGAGACCCGGGCACCCCGGCGGGGCCCCGCCCCCGTTCAGGGCATGGGCATGCTGATCGGCCTGCTGTTCCTCGTCCTCGCCGCGCTGGAGCTGATGTCCGGGGTCGCGGACGGCGGCGGGCCGCGCGTGCTGTTCGGCGTGCTCGCCGTGTCCGGGGTGTGGACGCTGGTGCACCTGCTGACCGGGGCCGCCGCGGTGTTCTGCACGCGCTCGTCGCGGTGGGCCGCGCGGTTCCTGGTCGCCGCCGGTGTCTGTTACGTCGTGGCCGGTTTCGCCGGGCTGCTCCCGCTCCCGTCGGCGGTCACCGACACGCTGCCGTGGAACACCGCCGGCATCTGCTTCGACCTGGCGCTCGGCACGGCGATGTTCATCCTGGGAGCGGGCTGGCTCCGGCGTGGGCCGGCACGACGTCGCTGACCAGGCCGTCCCGGCGCGGGAACCGCACCAGCACCGCGGTGAGCAGGACCGCGAGTCCGTACAGGACATAGCCGTTGCCGGTGAGCTGCTGGACGAAGTTCCAGTGCCGCTCCACCTCCCCGCCGCGCGGCCACCACCACTGCGGCCCGGCGACGAAGAGCACCGTGCCCGTCCCGGCCAGGACGGCGAACCCGCGCCGTCGCGTGCGGCGGGCCAGCTCCGCCCAGCCGAGCAGGACCACCACCGCCCACACCCAGTGGTGGGTCCACGAGATCGGCGAGACCAGCAGCCCGCCGAGGGCGTTCAGGCCGAGCGCGATCGTCGGCTCCCCCGCCGTCAGCGCACGCCGCACGCCCCACGCCGTCAGGGCGAGCACCACCGCCACCAGCGGCAGCCACCACGCCGTCCGCGCCTCCGCCGGCACCCCGGCCCTGGCCAGCAGCCCGAGCAGCGACTGGTCGCCGGCGTAGGTCGGCTCGCCGACGCGGCCGGTGTCCCACAGCGCGCCCGTCCAGTACCGCACCGAGTCGGTGCCGGCGAGCAGGAACCCCAGCGCCGTCGCGGCCAGGAACGTCACCCCGGCGGTCACCGCGGCCCGGGTGTCGCGGCGGAGCAGGAAGTACAGCAGGAACACCGCCGGGGTCAGCTTGACCGCGGCGGCGAGGCCGATCAGCAGGCCACGCGGCCAGCGCGGGTGGTCCACCAGGACGTCCAGCACGACCAGCGCGAGCAGCAGCAGGTCGATCTGACCGGCGTACAGCGTGCGCAGCACCGGCTCCAGCACTTCGGCGGCCAGCAGCAGCGTCACCACGCGCCGCCAGTCGCAGCGCGCGCCGAGCGCACGCAGCACGGTCACCAGGACCGCCGCCAGGACCCCGAGGGTCAGCAGGGTGAGCGCGAGGCAGGCGGCCCAGTACGGCAGCACCGCCAGCGGGGCCAGCACGATCGCCGCGAACGGCGGGTAGGTGAAGAGCAGGAACTGGCCGTCGCCGGTGGGCGGCAGCGTGCCGTACAGCGCCTGGCCGTGCAGCAGCGCCGACGAGCCGAGCCGGTAGACGTCGAGGTCGACGCGGTAGGCGGGGAACCGCCACCGGCCGCCGTTGTACGACACGAGCACCGCCACCAGCACGAGCACTTGCGCGCCGAGCAGCACGTACCTGTTCCCCAGCCGGGCCCGCAGCCCCGCTCCCCCTCCGGTCATCCTCGCATTCTGTCGGGTCCGGGCCCGGGCACCATCCGGGAACCCCCCGGATCCGACCCGGGGAAAACCGGTTGCCGCCCGTGTCACCCTGGGGCGCATGGGGACACCGGAGGGCTTCGCCTACCGCGACGAGCACGGCACCGTGACCATCACCCACCGCGGCCGGCCCGCGGGGACACTGCGTGGGACCGCGGCCGCCCGCTTCCTGGCCGCGGTGGCCCGCGGCGACGACCAGCAGCTGCTGATGGCCAAGGTGACGGGCAACTACAAGCACGGCAACGAACGCCGGGCGCGGGAGCACCCGCGCAACCGGGGGCGCTGACTTCCCGACCAGGGGATCTTGAGGCCGGTGGCCACCGTTCGGCATGCTGGCGGCGTGACCTACGACGTTCAGACGATCCGAGCGCACTTCCCCGCCCTCGACGGCGGCGCGGCCCACTTCGACGGACCGGGTGGCTCGCAGGTCCCCGCCGTCGTCGGGGAAGCGGTGGCCGGCACGCTGTGCGCGGCGATCGCCAACCGCGGCGTCGTCACCGCGGCCGAACGGCGGGCGAGCGCGGTCGTCACCGAAGCCCGCGACGCCGTGGCCGACCTGCTCGCCGCCGACCCGGCGGGTGTCGTCTTCGGCCGCAGCATGACGCAGCTGACGTACGACTTCTCCCGGACGCTGTCCCAGAAGTGGGGCCCGGGCGACGAAGTCGTGGTGACCCGCCTCGACCACGACGCCAACATCCGCCCGTGGGTCCAGGCCGCGGCGGCGGCCGGGGCCACCGTGCGCTGGCTGGACTTCGACCCGGCCACCGGTGAACTCGCGCCGATCGGCGCGCTGCTGTCGGAGCGGACGCGGCTGGTCGCGGTGACGGCGGCGTCGAACCTGCTCGGCACCCGGCCGGACATCCCGGCGATCGCCGCGCAGGTGCACGACGCGGGCGCGCTGCTCTACGTCGACGGCGTCCACCTGACCCCGCACGCTCTGGTGGACATCACGGCGCTCGGGGCCGACTTCTACGCGTGTTCGCCGTACAAGTTCCTCGGGCCGCACCTCGGCGTGGTCGCGGCGGCGCCGGCGCTGCTCGAGACGCTGCACCCGGACAAGCTGCTGCCCTCGACCAACGCCGTGCCGGAGCGGTTCGAGCTGGGCACGCTGCCCTACGAGCTGCTGGCGGGCACGACCGCGGCGATCGGCTTCCTCGCCGGGCTGGTGCCGGGGACGGGGACGCGCCGCGCGCGGCTGCAGGAGTCGATGGCGGGGCTGGAGGAGCACGAGACCGCGCTGCTGGCCCGGCTCGACGCCGGTCTGGCCGCGCTTCCGGACGTCACGCGGTACGGCGCGCCGGAGCGGCACCGGACTCCGACGGTGCTGTTCTCGGTGGCCGGCGTGGCGTCGCAGGCGGTGTACGAGCACCTCGGCGCGCACGGGGTGAACGCTCCGGCGGGGAGTTTCTACGCGCTGGAGTGCTCACGGCACCTGGGGCTGGGTGACACCGGGGCGGTCCGGGCCGGGATCGCGCCGTACACCACGGCGGACGACGTCGACCGGCTGCTGGCCGGGGTGGCGTCGCTCCCGCGCGGCTGACGACGGGTGGCGAGCCGGGATTTCCCCGGC
>NZ_JBSGJD010000443.1:0-3934 GCF_053605405.1 Amycolatopsis sp. NPDC003861 | reverse complement strand
CTCGTGCGCGACATCATCGCCGAACTGGTCGGGCACCTCATCAGCTGGGCACTGCAGGTCGTGTTCACCCTCGGCATCGGCATGACCTGGGTCGTACCCCAGGTCATCAACGCCGTCGCCAAGACCGCCTCCAAGATCGCCGACCTGGTCAAACGACTGGTAACGGCGTTGAAGGCCCTGGTACCACTGCTCAAACGCGCCGGGGACCTGTTCTCAGACGCGGCCAAGGCCTTACGGAAGATCAAGCCGGGCAAAACCGCGCCGCCGCCCAAACACGCCGACATCAAAAGCGGCCCGAAAGACATCGGCGGCCCCAACGGCAAGGGCGGCCCGGACGCGCCGCCGCCGAAGGGCGACGGCACCTCGCCCTCGGGGGCGAAAGGCGACGGCACCAGCACTTCCGGCGCCAAAGGCGACCCGCCGCCCAAGAGCGACCCGCCTCCGGGCTCCAAAGGCCCCGACGACAACCCGAAGGGGCCGGATTCCTCCCCCGGTGGCGGCTCGACCACGCCCTCCGGCGGCGGGAAGGGCGCCGGGAACGGCGGTGGCAAGCCGCGCGGCGGCGGGCTTGCCGACCAGAACGGCTCCCCCAAGGAGAACTCGACCCCGACCGACTGCCGCCCGGGCAGCGGGGACCCGATCGACATGACCACCGGGCGGATGATGCTCGCCCAGACCGACGTCGAGATCGACGGCGTCCTGGCGCTCGTTCTGGACCGCGCCCACTTCTCCGGCTACCGCAGCGGTGTCCACTTCGGACGCTCCTGGGCGTCGACCGCGGACCAGCGCCTGGAAACCGGAACCGACCGCGTCGACTTCGCCGCCGAGGACGGCACCCTGCTCGTCTACCCCCTCCCGGGCGCCGCCGCCGTCAAGCCGGTCGAAGGTCCGCTGTGGCCGTTGCGGCGGCTCGGGGACGAGTACGTCATGGAGCAGCCCGACCTCGGCCGCACCCTGCACTTCCCCGCCGGCGGGGACACCGGCTGGCTGGCGGCGATCTCCGACGCCGACGGCAACCGGATCGTCTTCGACCGCGACCCGCACGGCACGCTGCGCGAAGTGCGGCACTCCGCGGGGCACCGCGTCGCCGTCACCACGGCCGGCGGCCGGATCACCGAATTCACCTCCGTCGGCGCCCGCGACGACGACCGCGTCACCCTCGCCCGGTTCGCCTACGACGAGCGGGCGAACCTGGTGGAGGTGGTCAACTCCTCGGGCCGGCCCTACCGGTTCGGCTACGACGAGGCCGGGCGCATCACCAGCTGGCAGGACCGCAACGGCCGGGGCTACGCGTTCACCTACGACGAACTCGACCGCTGCGTCCACGGCACCGGCCCGGGCGGCGTGCTCGCCTACACCTTCGCCTACGACCGGGAAAACCGCGTCAACCGCGCGACCGACTCGCTCGGGCACACCACCACCTTCGAGCTGAACGAGGAGTTCCAGCTCGTCCGCGAGACCGATCCGCTCGGCGGCGCCACGACCTACGACTGGGACCGCCACGACCGGCTGCTCGCCGTGACCGACCCCCTGGGCCGGACCACCCGGTACGGCTACGACGAGCACGGCAGGCGGACGTCGGAGACCCGCCCGGACGGGAGCGTCCACAGCGTCTCCTACGACGGGCGCGGCCGACCGCAGGCCACCGTCGAACCGGACGGCGCGGTCTGGGCCCACGAGTACGACGAGACTGGCAGGCTCGTCGCGACCACCGACCCGATGGGCGGGGTCCGCCGCTACGGCTACGGCCCGGGCGGGGCGCTCGGCTCGTTCACCGACGAAGAAGGCCGCACGACCCGGATCGACTGCGACGGCCTCGGCAAGCCCCGGACGGTCCTCGACCCGGCCGGCGGGCGCACGACCTACACCTACGACCGGCTCGGCCGCGTCGAGTCCGTCACCGACCCGGCGGGTCACACGACGACGTTCGCGTGGACGGTCGAGGGCGAGTTGTGGAAGCGCGTCGCCCCGGACGGCTCCGTGGAGCGCTTCACCTACGACGGCGAGCTCAACGCGACCGAGCGGACCGACGCCGCGGGCGCGGTGACCCGGACCGACTTCGGCCCCTTCGACCTGCCCGTCTGCGAGATCGCGCCGGACGGCAGCCGCACGCGGTTCGCCTACGACACCGAGCTGCGGCTGGTCGCGGTGACCAACGCCGCGGGTGCGCAGTGGCGGATCGACTACGACGCCGCCGGGCGGGTCGTGCGCGAGACCGACTTCGACGGCCGGGTCGTCACCTACCGGAGGGACGCCGCCGGCCAGCTGCTCGAAAGCGCCACCGGCGCCGGGGAACCGACGACCTACACCTGGGACGCGCTGGGCCGGCTGACCGCCAAGCGCCGTGGGGACAGCGTCACGACCTACGCCTACGACGCCGCGGGCCGGCTGGTGCGCGCGGCCAACGCCGACGCCGACCTCACCTTCGCCTACGACCGCCTCGGCCGGGTGGTGGCCGAGACGTGCAACGGCCGGGAAGTCCGCTCGGGCTACGACCGCAGCGGGCTGCGGACCGCGCGCCGCACCGCCTCGGGCGTCACGAGCACCTGGACCTACGACGCGGCGAGCGCGCCGGCCGAGCTCGGCACGGCAGGCCGGACGATCCAGTTCGCGCACGACCCGGCCGGCCGCGAGATCGGCCGCGTCTTCGGCACCGCGACGCTGACCCAGACCTGGGACGCGAACGACCGGCTCGTCGAACAGGTCGTCGCGGGAGCCGACGGGCGGCCGCGGCAGCGGCGCGCCTACCGGCACCGGGCGGACGACGTCCTCGCGGGCGTGGACGACCTGCTCTCCGGCCGCCGCGAGTTCGCGCTGGACCGGCTGGGCCGGGTCATCGGGCTGCAGCGGCCCGGCGCCAGCGAGCGGTACGCCTACGACGCGGCGGGCAACATCGCCGTGGCGGAGTGGGCCGCCCACCCGGCCGCGGGCCCCCGCGAGTACACCGGGACGCTGGTGCGGCGGGCCGGCGACGTCGAGTACCGCTACGACGACCTCGGCCGGCTGACCTGGCGGCAGCAGCCGGGCGGCCCCGCCGGCTGGAGCTTCGCCTGGAACGCCGACGACCGCCTCGAGCAGGTGCGGACCCCGGACGGCCACGAGTGGCGCTACGCCTACGACGCGCTGGGCCGCCGGGTCGCCAAGCGCCTGCTCGGCCCGGACGGCACGGTCACCGCCGAGACGGTCTTCGTCTGGGACGGGATCGTCCCGGCCGAGGAGATCGTGACGACCGGCGGCGCGCCGGCCCGGACCACGACCTGGGACTGGGAGCCGGATCGGCCGGTGCCGGTCAGCGTGCTGGACCGCCGCACCCGCGCCGACGGCGGCCTCGACGAGCAGTTCCACGCCGTCGTCGCCGACCTGATCGGCAGCCCGGCGGAGCTGGTCGACGAAGCCGGCCGGATCACCTGGCACTCGGCGCAGACCCTGTGGGGCCTGGACGCCGGCAGCCCGGCGCCGACGCCGCTGCGGTTCCCCGGCCAGTACTTCGACGCCGAAACGGGCCTGCACTACAACGTCAACCGGTACTACGAGCCGGAGACCGGGCGCTACATCAGCCCGGACCCGATCGGGCTCGGCGGCGGCACCAACCCGCACGCCTACGTCCGCAACCCCACCGGCTGGCTCGACCCGGTCGGCCTCAAGGGCGGCAAGGGCAAGTGCAAGGGCGGCAAGGCGAACAACCCGGTGCTGGCCAACAACCGCCCGGGCCAGCCGGTGTTCCACGGCAACGCGAACGTGCCGGTGACGGAGATCAGCGACAAGAAGTTCGTCGGCATCCTGGAGAACCTCGCCGCCGGCCGCGGCGAAGGCGCGCGTCGCGCGAAAGAACTGCTGAAGCAGATGCAGGAAGGCCGCGGCTGGCAGCAGACGGCCGGCATCCACCAGGGCGGTCTCGGCGGCGCGGCGGGCGGCGCCGACCCGCGGCCGCACA
>NZ_JBSGJD010000442.1:0-3981 GCF_053605405.1 Amycolatopsis sp. NPDC003861 | reverse complement strand
GAAAGCGACGGCCTGGTGGAGCCCGCCCGCCGCGGGGTGACCGTGGTCGAACTGGGGGAGAAGGCCCTGCGGGACGCCTACCTCGTGCGGGCCGCATGGTAAGGCGGGTTCTAACCCGCCTTACCACTCACGACCGGTGCGGCAGGGGTCAGACCGAGCTCGTCGTCGCGGCTCCGGCGAGCATCTCACCGAGGCGGTGGCGCAGGGTGGCGGCGTCGGCGGGGGCGATGGTGATCCAGTCCCGGCCGTCGCGGCCGCGGGTCGCCTGGGTGAAGTAGCGGCCGGTCTCGGTGTCGAACCAGCTCAGCACCGGCGTCCGGGTGCGCGCGCCCAGGCGGGTGCGGGCGTTGGCGCCGATCTGGCCGCCACGCAGCCGCGGCTGGGCGTGCAGCCGGGCCAGGGCCTTGCGGTCCTCGTCGGCCGACGCGCGCTCGTCGCCGTTGCCGCGGCGCTGCAGGAAGTCGCCGCCGGTCAGCTGCTCCATCGGCACCGTGAGCGACTTCTCGCTGCCGCGCGGGGCCCCCGGCAGCAGTGACACGATCGCGCTGGCGAGCCCGTCGGCCGGGCACGGCTGCAGGTGCAGGCCGCGGGTGTCCTGGACGGCCAGCAGGCCCTGGCCGCCCAGCACGCCGGCGATCGCGAGCAGCGGTTCGGCGTCCGGGGCGATCAGCTGGACGGCGTCCAGGCTCAGTTCGGGCGCCGCCAGGACGCCGAAGTAGTCCTCGACGTGCGGCTCGGGCCGGCCGCGGCCGTCGGCGAGACCGCGCGCGGCGAGCCCCTCCAGCGTGCGGCGGCGCAGCAGCGATCGCTCGTCGACGGTCGCGCCGTGCGAACGGATACGCAGCGGGTACGGCAGCTCGCCCAGCCCGGCCGACTCCCACAGGAAGTCCACCTCGACCGGGGTGAGCAGCTCGGCGTTCGGCATCGGGCCACCCCCCAGGAGAAACCGGGCCGGGCACACCGTCGGCGTGCCCGGCCCGGAAGGATCAGCGGTCTTCGTCGTCCCCGGACCAGCCGATGACCGGCGGCGGGGTCGCCTGGTTCGCGCCGAAGGCCTCGTCCGGGTCCGCCTCGATGAGGAAGGACGCGTGCGTGTGCTCCTCGTCCTGCTCGCCCTGGGCCCCCTGCGGGGCCATGCCGCCCATGCCCGGGTTCATCGGCGGCGGCGTCTGCCCGCCGATGGTGCCCGCGGACGAGACGAGACCCTGCTGCGGCGCCTGGGCCGAAGCGGCGCTCTGGCCCTGGCCGTCGGCCGCCGCCAAGCTCGTGTCGTCCTTGGACTTCGCGCCGGACTTGCTGCCCGCACCCAGCGCCCGCGACGCGAGCGCGCCGAGACCGCCGGCCACCCCGCCGATGCCGAGGCCCAGGCCGACCTTGCCGAGCGGGTTGCTGCCACCCGGCTGCCCGCTGCCCGCGGGGACGTGGCCCGCGCCGGTGCCGGTGCCCGCGCCGCTGACCGAACCGCCCGCACCGTCGCTGCCGAGGGTGGCCGCGTCCGCGCCGAAGCCCGCACCCGGGACGCCGCCGTGGACGCCGTTCGGGCCGACAACGCCGGCGTGCTGCGCACCGAACGCGGCGCCGTGGCCGCCGAAGCCCGCGCCGCCGGAGGCGAAGATCGCGTCACCCGCTCCGGGCAAGCTGCCGACCGGGCCCGTGCTGCCGACGCTGTTCACCGAGTTGAACGACAGGGAGTTGTGCGACGCCGTCGGCTGCATGCCGAGCGACTCCGGGCCGAAGCTGGGGGTCGAGTTGTCGACCTCCTTCATCGCCTGGGTGTAGGCGTTGAAGAACGCGACCTGCTGCGCCTTGACGTCGTTGGCCGCGTCCGCCTGCGCCTTCTGGTCGGCGATCAGCGCCGCCGGACCGCCGGCCAGCGCGGCCGCCATGGACTGCTTGGGGTCGTAGTCCTTCGGGGCGGGCATCTTCTTGACCTCGGCGGCCGCCGCGGCCTGCTTGGCGAGCCGGTCGGACATCGTGTGCGCGGCGTCGGAAGCCTGCGAACCGGAGTTCGCGATGGCCACCAGCGCGCCCTGCGCACCCGCGGCACCCCGGCCGACCCACGCGTTGCCCAGCTCGGAGATCGCGTTGTAGAGGTGGTCGGAGGCCTGCTTCAGCTCGGAGCCGTGGTGCGCCCAGACGTGCCCGGTCGCCTCGGCCGTGCCGGGGTCGTTGTTGTTGACCGCGCCGGCGTAGAGCTGCTGGCTCTCCTGCGCGTTCCAGTTCGGCGGGTTGGCGATCGCGCGGTCGCTGCCCATGTCGAAGCCGCCGGCGCTGCCGCGGGCGTTGTCGACGATGTTCTGCGACGCCGAGTTGTCGCCGAGCGGGACCAGCGAGCCCGGGTCGGTCGCCGCCGGCTGGTCGCTGTGGTTCGGAGCCATGACTACGAGTTCCCCTCTGGACTCAGGCGTTACGGAACGGGTCGGCCGCGGCCTGGTCGATCTCGTGGTACCGGGCCATCGCCGTGACGATGCCTTCTTCGGCGTCGGAGTACTGCTGGAGCAGGTTCTGCAGGGCGGCGGCGTAGGAGTCGCCCCCGCCGTCCGCGCGCTGGACGAACTTCGCGGCCATCGCGTTGCCGACCGGGTTGTCGCCGAGCTTCGGCGGCTGCGCGAGCGTGCCCGCGCCGGCGAGCAAGGCCTCGACGGCGTCCTTGCCCGTGCGGATCTTGTTCAGCACGGCCTGCGCGGCGTCGGGGTCGATCCCGACCTGACCCGCCGCGGCCGCGGCCTTGAAGGCGTTCGCGTCGGCAGCGCTGCTGTTCCCCATCTGCACTCTCTCCCGTTCCCCCGACCCGGTCACCCGCGGGCACGATTGGTCTTCGCATAGGTTAACGCACGTGATCAGAGCCTATGACGCAAACTTCGTGCCCGGGGTTCCGCGGATCCGGTAATTGCGGTGAACGGTCGGTGAACCCCCGCCGGCGGGCTACGAGGTGTAGACCTTCGGGTCCAGGGTGCCGATGTAGGGCAGGTCCCGGTACCGCTCGGCGTAGTCGAGGCCGTAGCCGACGACGAACTCGTTGGGGATGTCGAAGCCGATGTACTTCACCGGCACGTCCACCTTCACCGCTTCCGGCTTGCGCAGCAGCGAAACGACCTCGAGCGACGCGGGGTTGCGGCTGGCGAGGTTCTTCAGCAGCCACGACAGCGTCAGGCCGGAGTCGACGATGTCCTCGACGATCAGGACGTCCCGGCCCGCGATGTCGCGGTCGAGGTCCTTGAGGATCCGGACGACGCCGGACGACGACGTCGCCGATCCGTACGAAGAGACGGCCATGAATTCCAGCTGCGTCGGCAGCGGCAGCGCGCGGGCGAAGTCGGTCATGAACATGACCGCGCCCTTCAGGACGCCCACCAGCAGGAGTTCCCCCTGCCCGTTGGCCGGATAGTCGGCAGCGATCTGCTCCGACAGCTCCGCGATCTTGTCCTTGATCTGCTGCTCGGTGACGAGCACGGAGGCGATTTCGCCCTCGTACACGGGTCATTCTCCTCGTGTGGTGGGTTGGGAGGTGAGGCAGAGCCTGCCACGGCACCGGCTCGCCTCCAAGTTGCCGGGCAACCACACGCCGCCCTGACCACGCCACCGGGCGACGAGGTCGTCGACCGCCCGGAGGTGCGCGTCGGTGAGCTCGCGCACACCCGATTGCAGCAACCACCTGCGAAGAACCCGCCGCCGCAGTGCCGCGGGCTCAGCCGCGAGGACGCCGACGTCCAGCCCTTCGACGCCGCCCGCGCGGGTGAAGATCATGTCCGCCATTGTGTCCAGCGCCTCATTGTCTTCACGCAGCTGCGCCGCCGTCCGGGCGAGCGCGGCGGCGACTCCGCCGTTGAGGACGTCCTCCAGCAACGGCAGGACTTCGGTGCGCAGCCGCACGCGCGTGAACCGCGGTTCGGCGTTGTGCGGGTCGTCCCACGGCTCGACGCCGAGTTCGGCGCACGCGGCCCGGGTGGTCGCGCGGCCGCCCGCTGCTCGCCGTCGGCC
>NZ_JBSGJD010000441.1:0-4026 GCF_053605405.1 Amycolatopsis sp. NPDC003861 | reverse complement strand
CTGGCCCCCGGCCCCCGGCCCGGGGGTGAAGCGGCCGGCCGGGTCGCCGGACGTGCCGCGGCCCGGGGTGTGGACCCAGCCGGGACCGGGCGACGCCGTCGGCGGCTTCGCGCCCGAGGGCGTCGTCGAACTCGGTGTCGTGTGCTGGACGGGCGGGGCGCCGGCCGCGCCCGCCGAACCGGTCGAGCCGGTCTGGCGCGACGGCTGCTGCGGCTGCTGCGGCGCGGGCCGGGACGGCTGCTGGGCCGCGACGCCGTAGACCGGGGTCGGCGGGTCGGCGTGCACGGTGTGCGACACCGGCTGCACCACCGGCGGATCGACGTGCACCGACCGGACCTTGTCCGAAGCCGGCTTCACGCCGCCGTCCGGCGTCACCGCGACCGCGGCGCCGGCGACGTCCAGCACTCCCGGCGTGATGCCCGGGGCGGCCAGCTTCAGCGACTCCGGGTCGGACAGCGCCTGCGTCGAGAGCAGGTTCGTGCCGCTCTGCTGGGCGTACTCGTTCAGCGCCTGCTGGGCCTGGGCCTTGGCGTCGTTCGCGGCCTCGACCTGCTTGGCGTGGTCGGTCTCGAAGCCGATGAGGCTGACCAGGTTGTCGGTGAGGGTGAAGCCGCCCGCGCCCTTCCGGACCGTCTCGGCGTCCGGCAGCTTGTACTTGGTCCGGTTGAAGGCCTCGCCCTGCTCGAACACCATTTCCGCGGCGTGCGCGACCTTCGTGGTGGCGTCCTGGGAGAAGCCGGCCTTCTCGGTGAAGACCTGGCTCGCCGCGCCACCGGCCTGGCTCTGCCATTCGACGCCGAGTTCGAGCAGCTGCGCGCGCAACGTCTGGTCGGTGTGGGCGAGGGCGGTCGCGACGGCCTTCAGCGCGTCGACGGCGGTGCCGATGCTGCCGGTGCCGTCGCCGTTGATCATCCGGGTGATCTGGTCGGCGATCGCGGTGTTGGTCCAGCCGTCGAACCGGTGGTTCTGGATTCCGGCCGCGAGCTCGGAGAATTCCACGCGCCCTCCCTAGTTGCGTGCTTTCAGGGACTGCAGCGCCAGGTCGGCGGCGTGCGCCGACATGTCGCACAGCTGCGGCTGCGTGAGCCGGCCGCGGGTGATGGCGAAGGTCTGGACGGCCAGCGTCTGGCCCTTCGCGACGCCGACGAGCGTCTCGCAGTCGGCCGGGTCGCCGGCCGCGCGGTAGTTCGTCAGCGCCGGGTAGCCACCGATGGTCTTCGGCTCGGTGGTCATGCTGTTCTTCTTGCGGGTGCCGGTGATCCACTGGCCGAGGTCCGCCGACACGGCTCGCACGTGGTAGGAGTGCACCGGCTCGGCGCCGTCGGCGTCGAACACGCAGGTCCGGCCGTCCTCCTCCGGCGCCTTGCGGGGGACGCTGTTGATCTTCAGCGCGTCGAGCTGCACCTGCGGGAAGATTTCACACAGCTCGACGCCCTGCAGCGACAGGTCGGCCGGCCGCTGCGGGAGCTGGGCGGCCTTGGCGCTCTGCGACGCGGCCGTGGCGGCCGTTTCGACCGGGTACGGGGTGCCTTCGGTGCCCGCGGAGCAGCCGGCGAGCGCCGCCGTCGCGAGCACGCCTCCGGCGATCCGGTTACGCACCGTGCTTGCCGCGGTCACCGAACACCGCCGCCTTCTCCTCTTCGCCGACCTTGTAGTCCTTCGCGGCTTCGCGCAGCTGCTCGACCAGGCGCTTGAGGCCGGCGACGTACTCGCGCACCTGGCCCGCGTAGGAGCGGTCGCCGTCGGCGATCAGGGTGTTCCAGGCCTGGACCGACTGGGTGCTGATCACGTCGGCGGACGGCGCGTCGATCCGCAGCTGGCCGAGCCGGGTGAGCAGCTGGTCTTCGAGGGCGTTGGCCTGCTCTTCGACGATCCGCGCGACGTCGAGCAGCTTGTCGGGGTGGACCAGGACGTCCGCGGCTGCCGGCGCCACCGGGACGGCCGAACCGAAGTCTTGCGGGGGTCCGGGTGGCGGAGCCCCCGGCCCGGGGCGAAGCCCCGGAACAGCGCTGTCGTACGAGGGTCCTGACATGCTCTCCCCTGACGTCATACGGACAGTGACCGGCCGGCTCCTCCGTCGAGGCTACCAACGCGGATGAGTCGGTGAGCCCTGAGTTTGGACGAAGAGTGGGCCCGGCCGGTTCCCCCGATCCGTGGAATCAGGCCCGCTGTTTGGCCGTCGGGGCGCTGATCTCGCCGTTCGCCGCCTTCAGCGCGATGTCCGTGCGGTGGTGCGAGCCCGCGAGGTGGACTTTTTCGACGGTCTCGTAGGCGTGCTTGCGCGCCGCCTTGAGCGACTTCCCGGTGCCGACGACCGAGAGCACGCGGCCGCCGGAGGAGACGACGGCGCCGTCGTCCCGGCGGCGGGTGCCGGCGTGCAGGACGCCTTCCAGCTCGGCCCCGGCGATGACGTCCCCGGTGCGCGGCTTGCCGGGGTAGCCGTCGGCGGCGATCACGACGGTGACCGCGGCGCCGCCGGACCATTCCAGCGGCGGGTGCTCGGCGAGCTTCCCGGTGGCGGTGGCGTGCATCAGCCCGGCGATCGGGGTGCGCAGCAGGGCCAGCACGACCTGCGTCTCCGGGTCGCCGAAGCGGCAGTTGAACTCGATGACCTGCGGGCCGTCGGAGGTCAGCGCGAGGCCGGCGTAGAGCAGGCCGGAGAACGGCGCGCCGCGGTTCACCAGCTCGTCGGCGACCGGCTGGACGACGGTCTCGACCAGCTCGTCGACCAGGTTTTCGGGCGCCCAGGGCAGCGGGGCGTAGGCACCCATGCCGCCGGTGTTCGGGCCGGCGTCGCCGTCGCCGACGCGCTTGAAGTCCTGGGCGGGCAGCAGCGGGACGACGGTGTTGCCGTCGACGAAGCAGAACAGCGAGGCTTCCGGTCCGTCCAAAAAGGATTCGAGGAGGACGGGGTGCCCGCCGTCGAGCAGCATGATGGCGTGCTTGCGCGCGACGTCGATGTCCGGCGTGACGACGACGCCCTTGCCGGCGGCGAGGCCGTCGTCCTTGACGACCCAGGTGGGGCCGAACCGGGCGAGCGCGGCATCGAGCCGGGCGGGGTTGTCGACGACCTCGCTGCGCGCGGTGGGCACGTTCGCGGCGGCCATGACGTCCTTCGCGAAGGCTTTCGACCCTTCGATCCGAGCGGCGGCGGCCGACGGGCCGAAGCAGGCGACGCCGGCCTTCCGCACGG
This sequence comes from Amycolatopsis sp. NPDC003861, assembly GCF_053605405.1. NCBI lineage: Bacteria > Bacillati > Actinomycetota > Actinomycetes > Pseudonocardiales > Pseudonocardiaceae > Amycolatopsis > Amycolatopsis sp. NPDC003861. Next base: position 833 of record NZ_JBSGJD010000441.1, on the reverse strand, counting down.
CATCGGCCACCCCGGCGACGAGCGGCACTTCAGGCCCGACGACGACGAGGTCGGCCTGCCAGCTCTTGGCGAGCCCGGCAACGGCCTCGGGATCGGCGGCCTCAACACCGAGCTGCTCGGCGACGGCGGCGGTCCCGGCATTGCCGGGCGCGCAGGCCAGGGCCGTGACGGCGGGATCGCCGGACGCCGCGAGGACGAGTGCATGCTCACGGGCGCCGGAGCCGATTACCAGTACGCGCACGCCGCACAGCGTATCCGGCCGGGTCGGCGGGGCACATCGCACCGTCGCCGGGGGCGGGTTGAGGTCGGCTCGGCGGGCTTCCGGGTGTGCGGCCGGCTTACTTGCTCGGCCAGGGGCGAGGCCGGCGGGTTGCGTGGCCGGCTTACTTGCTCGGGCCAAGGGCGAGGCTGGCGGGTCGCGCAACGAGGGACGGGGTTGTCGTCCCGTTCCCGGCACGGGCGACCTACCTCCGCAGCTCGGCCATCCACAAGTCGCCACCGGCGTGGACAACTCGACCTCCGGCGGCGCAACCGGCAGGTTTCGTCGGGGCGCGCCGATACGCTGGAACCGGGACCGGCCCCCTAGGGAGGGCGGGAAGCTGCGGGCGGCGAGTCAGAGCGCCATAGGCAGCCACCTCACCGGCCCGAACGAGACGCGGACGCCCAAACCGGCACCCCACCCAGACCTCCCCCGCCACCCCGATCCGAAGCCCGAACACGGCCGGTGGTGCCGGGTCAAGGCACGCTTTCCCGCCTTGACGCGGTACCACCGGCCGTAGTGACAATTCCGGCTTCGGGGTGGTGGGCACCAGCCAGGCAACGCCCCAGGTCAG
>NZ_JBSGJD010000440.1:0-4037 GCF_053605405.1 Amycolatopsis sp. NPDC003861 | reverse complement strand
TGGTAAAGCGGGTTCTAACCCGCTTTACCACTCACGACGACTCAGCCCAGGTCCTTCAGTTCCTGTTCCACCGCAGCCAGTTCCGCCTCCGAACCCTGGACCTTCGGGCCCTTGAACCACTTCCGGGCCGAAACCGCCCACCACAGCGCCGCCCCGCCCAGCACCACGAGGAAGGCGATCGGCGTGTAGTTGAAGGAATCGACGGTCACCGGCGAAACCTGCGGCAGCATGAAGAGCACGAAGATCAGCGCGACCCACACCGTCGCGACGATGCCGATCGGCTTGCCCCAGCGGCCGAGCGTCCACGGCCCCGGCTCGAACGAGTCGCCGCGGCGGACGCGCAGGAACACCGGGATCACGTACGCCACGTACAGCCCGACCACGGCGATCGACGTCACCGCGGCGTAGGCCGTCGCGCTCCACAGGTACGGCAGGGCCAGCACCAGCGCGCCGCCCGCGGCGAGCCACACGGCGTTGGTCGGCGTCTGCGTGCGCTTGTTGATCTTGTGCCAGAAGCCCGAACCCGGGATCGCGCCGTCACGGGCGAAGGCGTAGATCATCCGCGAGTTCGCCGTCACCGACGCCATGCCGCAGAACAGCTGGGCGCCGATGCAGATCAGCAGGAGGAACTTGCCGGTGACGGCGCCGGTGGCGTCGATGAAGATCTGCGCGGGCGGGACACCGGTGGCCGAGCCGACGGCGCCGTCGTAGTCCTGGATCGCGAACGTCAGGCCGATCAGCAGGATCCAGCCGGCGACGAGGGAGACGACGATCGACATGACGATGCCGCGCGGGCCCGCCGTCGCCGCGCTCTTCGTCTCCTCGGTCATGTGCGCCGACGCGTCGTAGCCGGTCAGCGTGTACTGCGCGACGAGCAGCCCGAGCGCGAAGACGTAGAACGCCGACCCCCAGCCCGTCTGGTTGACGAAACTGCCGAAGACGAACGACGCGTCCTGGTGCTTGGCCGGCACGAAGACCAGCACGCCGACGATCACCAGCACGCCGATCAGGTGCCACCACACGCTGACGTTGTTGAGGATCGCGACGATCCGGACGCCGAAGGTGTTCAGGAGGCCGTGCACCACGAGGATGATCGCGAGCAGCAGGATCGTGTGCCCCGGCGTCGCTTCGAAGCCGAACTGCAGGTCGAGGAACGCGTTGAGGAACAGCGCCGCGCCGAAGTCGATGCCCGCGGTGACCGCGATCTGGCCGATGAGGTTGAACCAGCCGGTGAACCACGACCACGCGGGACCGGACCGGCCGGGCGCCAGCTTCGCGGCCCAGTAGTACAGGCCGCCGGCGGTCGGGTAGCTGGAGCAGACCTCGGCCATGCCGAGCCCGACCAGGATGACGAACACCCCGACCAGCGGCCAGCCCCAGATCATCGCGGCCGGGCCGCCGGTCTTCATGCCGAAGCCGTAGAGCGTGAGGCAGCCGGAGAGGATCGAGATGATCGTGAAGGAGACGGCGAAGTTCGAGAACGCCGACATCGTCCGTTTCAGCTCTTGGGCGTAGCCCAGCTGGTGCAGCCGGGCGGCGTCGTCGTCGGCGGGGGTGGTCTGCTGGTCGGAAACATCCATCGGGCACCTCTTGAAAGGTATGCGGCCAGACCATTGAATTCGCCGAAGGTAGCCCCGGGCCCGGAGGGTGTCAAGCCTTCGTCAAGAACTCGTCCAGCCGTCGCAGCAGGGGCCCGCCACCTCGGTGGTCGTTCGAGATCAGGGTCGCCGTCAGCCCGGTCGACGGCTCGTGCGTGCTCCGGAATGTGACGCCGTGGTCGCCGCCCTCCAGCCGCACGACGCCGGGCCGGGGCAGCCAGAAGCCGAGGCCGTACCCCTCCGCGTGCGGCCGCAGCATCCGGGCGACCCACTCAGGGGGCACGATTCGCCCGTCCAGCAAGGCCGGCCAGAACTTCCGGAAGTCCGGGGCGGAGCTGTAGATCCCGCCGTCGCCGTGCCCCACGACGGGCAGGCCGAACACATTGGTGCGCCCGTCTGCGAGGTAGCCGGTGGCCGTGCGGGCGGGCAGCGCGTCCGAGCGGAGGAAGGCCGTGTCCGTCAGCCCGGCGGGGCCGCAGACCCGCTCGTGGACGAGGTCGGTGAAAGGTATGCCGGCGATCCGTTCGGCGATCAGGCCGAGGACGGCGAAGGCGCCGTTGTTGTACCGGAACTCCGTACCGGGCCGGGAAACCTGCGGGAAGCCGTCGAGTGCGGCGAGGTAGTCGGCCGACGTGACGAGCCACGGCGGGTGTTCCGGCGGGTTGTCGTCGTCGCAGTAGTCGCCGATGCCGGAGGTGTGCGTCAGCAGGTGCTCGACGGTCACCCGGTCGTCGATCAGCGGCAGGTCGTCGCCGAGGACTTCGCGGGCGGTGGTCTCGAGTCCCAGCCGTCCCTCGGCGATCAAGCCGATGACGACCAGCGCGGTGAAGCCCTTGGTGCCACTGGCGATCGCGAACCGCGTGCCGACGGTGTTCTCGACGCCGTACGCGAGGTGCGCGTACCCGGACGCCTCGGCGAGCAGCGTCTCGTCGCCGCGGCTGACCAGGACCACGCCGGAAAAGGGCGCCTCCATGGACTCAGCGTCCACGGAAGCGCCCTTCGCGCCAAGCGATTAACGGCCCAGGAACGCGTGCAGCGACTCGAGGGCGGTGTCCGGCTGGTCGGCGAAGAAGCCGTCGACGCCGGCCCGGAAGAACGCCGCTTCCTCGGTGAAGACGTCACCGTAGGCGTCCGGCTCGGCCGACGAGCGCAGGTTCGCGGGCAGGAACGGGTTCTCGTTCCGGAAGGTGTACGGCTGCACCTTCAGGCCGGCCTTGTGGGCGTCCGCGACGAGCGCGGTCGGCGTGCCCAGGTTGTCGTTCTTGTCCCGCGGGATGACCTGCGCCTTGTCCGGCCCGAGGTACTTCGCGTACTTCGCGACTTCGCGCAGCCCCTGCGGCGTGACGAGGTCCGCGTACGTCCGCTTGTCGCCGTTCGCGACGAAGTCCGCCGGGGCGCCGGAGGCCGAGGTCAGCTGCAGCAGCGGCGTCCGCAGCTGCCGGTGCAGCGCGATCAGGTTCGACACCTCGAAGGACTGGATGATCGCGGGCGCGTCCGGCCGGTCGAGGCCGTTGCGCTTGAGGATGGCGACCAGCTTCGGCTCGGTCGGGTTGCCGATGGACTGGAAGAACGTCGAGTGCTTGACCTCGGGGTAGGTGCCGAGGGTGCGGTGCAGCTCGCGGCCGAGGCGCTTGGTCAGGTCGAGCACCTCCTGGTAGGAGGCGATCTGGTAGCGCCCGTTGTACAGCGTGTTGTGCGGCCGGTTCTGCGGGATCCGCTCGACCGCGCGCAGCGTCTTCAGCTCGGCGAGCGTGAAGTCCTGGGTGAACCACCCGGTGGTGGTGACCCCGTCGAGCACGACGGTCTTCTTCCGGTCGGCGAACTCCGGGTGCTTCGCGACGTCCGTGGTGCCGCCGATCTCGGGTTCGTGCCGGGCGACGAGCTGGCCGTCCTTGGTGGGCACGAGGTCGACGTCCACCCAGTCGACGCCCATCCGGTAGGCGAGCTCGTAGGAGGCGAGCGTGTGCTCCGGCCGGTACCCGGGCGCGCCGCGGTGTCCGATGATCACGGGGTCATGGTGGCCCCGCCCGCGCGCGAGGGCATCCCCGGACCCGCCTTCGGCGGCGGACGCCGACCCCACGGCAAAGCCGGTGACGCTCAGCAACGCCAACCCGGCCAGCGCGAGCAAGCCGACACGTTTGCGCTTCATCTGGTGACCTCTTTTCACACAGGGTGTGCCCTGACTACCCGCGCAACCCTCGATGTCGCAAGCATCCGAAGTACGTACCTGGCCGGTCGAAGCGGTAAACGGCGCGTGGACTCCTGTTCGTCCGGTTGTGGCGCGGGGCACGGAGGGATCGCTGTGGTGGGTCGGCGCCCGGCGCCGCTCTGGCTGGTCTCTGTCCGGAGGTGGAGCTGACCTGGGGCGTTGCCTGGCTGGTGCCCACCACCCCGAAGCCGGAATTGTCACTACGGCCGGTGGTGCCGGGTCAAGGCGGG
>NZ_JBSGJD010000439.1:0-4052 GCF_053605405.1 Amycolatopsis sp. NPDC003861 | reverse complement strand
GCCCGGCGCGCGGGCCCGAGGACAGCAGCCGCAGGTCGTTGCAGCTCTTGGACAGCTTGACCGCGATCCGCTTCAGGACACCGGACAGGTGCACGAACGCGCCGCAGTCCTGGGTCGCCTCGACCAGGTCGGCGGCGGTCACGACCGGCAGGCCGGTGATCTCGCGCAGGTGGCGGCACGCGGCTTCGGCGTACCCGGGTGCGGCGTTGAGGCCGGTGCCGATCGCGGTCGCGCCGAGGTTGATCTCGTGCAGCAGGGCGACGGCTTCGTTCAGCCGCTGCCGGTCCTCGCCGAGCATCACCGCGTATGTGCCGAACTCCTGGCCGAGCGTCATCGGCACGGCGTCCTGCAGCTGCGTGCGGCCCATCTTCAGCACGTCGTGGAACTCGACGGCCTTGGCCGCGAACGCCTTCTCCAGCACGACCATCGACTCGGACAGCTCGCGCACGGCGAGGATCGTCGCGACGTTGACCGCGGTCGGGTAGGCGTCGTTCGTCGACTGCCCGAGGTTGACGTGCTCGTTGGGGTGCACGACGTGGTAGTCGCCCTTGGCGTGCCCGAGCAGTTCCAGGGCGCGGTTGGCGATGACCTCGTTGGCGTTCATGTTGGTCGACGTCCCGGCGCCGCCCTGGATGACGTCGACGACGAACTCGCCGTGCAGGGCGCCTTCGCGGATCTCCCGGCAGGCCGCGCCGATCGCGTCCGCGATGCCGGGTTCGAGCAGACCGAGCTCGGCGTTGGCGCGCGCCGCGGCTTCCTTCACCGAGGCCAGCGCTTCGACCAGGTGCGGGTAGGCGGCGAGCGTCGTTCCCGTGATCGGGAAGTTCTCGCGGGCGCGGGCGGTGTGCACGCCCCAGTACGCGTCGGCGGGGACGTCCTTGTCGCCGAGCAGGTCGTGTTCGCGACGGGTGGTCATACGGTGCTCCCCACAGGCAGGTTTCCGGAAAAACGCAGGTTGTCCGGGCCGGGCGGGACGTCGATCCCGCACAGCCCGAGCAGCGCGGCCAGCACCGGGTAGCGCGCCCGGTCGCCGCCGTCGGCGATCTTGACCGCGATCGCCGTGCCGTCCGGCAGCGCGGCGACCTGGACGGCCTCGAAGCCGTCCTTGGCGATCAGCCCCGGCACCGCGCGCATGACGGCGGTGACGTCGCGGCGGCTGCCGCCGACCAGCTCCGGGTGCTGCCGGATCCCGGCGGCCACCAGCCCTTCCGGCGTGTCCGGCGCGGCGAGCGCGATCTTCGACACCGCGGTCGCGAGCCCGCGCAACGTCGTCGCGAAGAGCGGCGCGCCGCAGCCGTCGACGGCCACTCGGGCGATGCCCCGGCCGGTCAGGTCCTCGACGGTGGCGGCGATCGCGCGCTGCAGCGGGTGGGCCGGGTCGAGGTAGCCGTCGACCGGCCAGCCGTTCAGCGAGCAGGTCGCGAGCATCGCCGCGTGCTTGCCGGAGCAGTTGTGCCCGAGCCGGCTCGGCGCCCGCCCGGCGGCGAGCCAGCGGTCCCGCTCGACCGGGTCGAACGGGAAGTCCGCGGGGTTCCCGAGCAGGTCGGGCGAGCGCCCGTCGAGGACCTCGAGAGCCGCGTCGAGGTGCATGGCCTCGCCCGAGTGGCTGGCCGCGGCGATCGCGAACCCGGCGGGGGACAGGCGCAGGCCGAGCCGGGCCATCGCGGTCGCCTGCAGCGGCTTGGCCGTCGACCGCGGGTACATCGGGGTGTCGACGTCCCCGGCGGCGAACCGCACCGAGCCGTCCGGGGCGAGCACCACGGCCGAACCGTGGTGGACGCCCTCGACCAGGCCGTCGCGGAGCAGCTCGACGAGGGGTTCGTGGCTCACATGCCCTCCTCGTCGAACGCCCGCATGTCGATCCGCTTGCGGACGCCGAACCAGCCGGCGACCAGCGCGACGGCGATGGCGGGCAGCGCGAGCAGGGTGATCCGGCCGGTCTCGTCGAAGCCCATCAGCACCACGACGGCGGCGAGGAACACCAGCGTCGCGATCTCGGTGTACGGCGAGAACGGCAGCCGGAAGGACGGCCGCTCGAGGCCGTCGCGCTTGGCCCGGCGCACGAACAGCAGGTGGCAGAGCACGATGATGGCCCAGGTGGCGAGGATGCCGATCGCGGCGAAGTTCAGCACGATGTCGAAGGCCTCCTTCGGCACCAGGTAGTTCAGCCCGACGCCGAGCACGCAGACGGCCGCGGTGAGCAGGATCCCGCCGTAGGGCACGTGGTTGCGGTTCATCACGCCGGTGAACTTCGGCGCCGAGCCCGCCGTCGCCATCGACCGCAGGATCCGGCCGGTCGAGTACAGGCCGGAGTTCAGGCTGGACAGCGCCGCGGTGAGCACGACCAGGTTCATCACGCTGTCCGCCGCGGGCACGCCCAGGTGCGAGAGCACGGTGACGAACGGGCTCTGGTCCTTCGTGTAGGAGCTCCACGGCAGCAGCATCGCCAGCAGCACGACCGAACCGACGTAGAAGACGAGGATGCGCCACATGATGGAGTTGATCGCCTTCGGCATGATCTTCTCCGGGTTCTCGGTCTCGCCCGCGGCCACGCCGACCAGCTCGACGGAGGCGTAGGCGAACACCACGCCCTGCACGATCAGCACCATCGGCAGCAGCCCGGACGGGAAGATCCCGCCGTGGTCGGCGATCAGCTGCGGACCGCCCGCGACGCCGTCGACCGGCGTCTGCGTCACCAGCAGGAAGATGCCGATCACCATGAACAGCACGAGCGCGGCGACCTTGATGATGGCGAACCAGAACTCCATCTCGCCGAACAGCTTCACCGACACCATGTTCAGCGTCAGGACGACGGCCAGCGCGATCAGCGCGAGCACCCACTGCGGGATCGGCGAGAAGAACGACCAGAAGTGCGCGTAGAGCGCGATCGCCGTGATGTCGGCGATGCCGGTGGTCGACCAGTTGAGGAAGTGCATCCAGCCGGCGACGTACGCGCCCTTCTCGCCCATGAACTCGCGGGCGTAGGAGACGAACGCGCCGCTTGAGGGCCGATACAGGATCAGCTCGCCGAGCGCGCGGACGACGAAGAAGGCGAAGAGCCCGCAGACGCCGTAGACGATCGCCAGCGCCGGGCCGGCCTGGGCGAGCCGCCCGCCGGCGCCGAGGAACAGGCCGGTGCCGATCGCGCCGCCGATGGCGATCATGTTGACGTGCCGGGACTTCAGGGCCTTGCTGTACCCGGCGTCGCCCGCGTCCGCGGTGTTGCCGGTCGTGCCCGTGAGGGTCTGTTCGGTCACTGGTCCCCGTTCACGATGCTGTTGAGGGTGGCTTCGACGTGCTCCAGGTGCGCGGACATGGCCGCGACGGCGGCGCTCTCCACGCGGCTCTCGATCGCCTTGACGATCGCCCGGTGCTCGATGTTCGACTGGCGGCGGCGGTCGCCGAGCTGGTTGAGGAAGGCGGACTGGCGGGCGAGCGCGTCCCGGATCTCCTCGATCACCTTCCCGAACACCGGGTTGCCCGAGGCCTGGGCGATGGTGATGTGGAAGAGCGAGTCGAGCGCGACCCAGGCGGTGTTGTCGGTCTCGGCGTCCATCCGGTCGAGCAGGTGGGCGAGCAGGTCGAGGTCGTCCTGGCCGCGCCGCACGGCCGCGTACCCGGCGACCGGGATCTCGACGTGCCGGCGGACCTCGATGAGGTCGCGGGCGGAGTAGGGCCCGAAGGTGGGGTTTTCGGCCGGGCCGGTCGCGGTGACGAAGGTGCCCTTGCCGGTCTTCGACTCGGTCATGCCGAGCGCCTGCAGACCGCGCAGCGCCTCCCGGATCACCGAGCGGCTGACCTCGAACTCCCTGCTCAGGGCCGCTTCGGAGGGGAGCTTCTCGCCGACGGCGTGCTCGCCGCGCTCGATCGAGGCGCGCAGGTGGGCCAGCACGGCTTCCATGGCGCTCACCCGGCGAGGACCACCTTGTCCGGCTGTCTGGCTGTCAGACAGGTTCATGGCGGGAATGCTCGGTCCCGGTGCCGCCGGTGTCAACGCGAGGTTCGGTGACTGTGGCCCACCTCACCGTGGCGCTCGTGAGTGGCAAGGCGGG
>NZ_JBSGJD010000438.1:0-4079 GCF_053605405.1 Amycolatopsis sp. NPDC003861 | reverse complement strand
GCGCCGTGCTTGGCGATGCCGCCCGCCTCGTACGCGCGCCCGACCATGAAGCCGGTGATGTTCTGCAGGAACAGCAGCGGGATCGAACGCTTGTCGCACAGCTCGATGAAGTGCGCGCCCTTCATCGCCGACTCGGCGAACAGGACGCCGTTGTTCGCGATGATGCCGACCGGGTGGCCGTGGATCCGGGCGAACCCGGTGACCAGGGTGGCGCCGTACTCCTTCTTGAACTCGGCGAACCGGCTGCCGTCGACGATCCGGGCGATCACCTCGCGCACGTCGTAGGGCACGCGCGGGTCGGTCGGCACGACGCCGTACAGCTCGGCCGGGTCGACGGCGGGCGCTTCGGTCGGCAAGACGTCCCACGGACGCGGGGTGCGCGGCCCGAGCGTCGAGACGATCGACCGGACGATCCGCAGCGCGTGGGCGTCGTCGTCGGCCAGGTGGTCGGTGACGCCGGACTGCCGGGCGTGGACGTCGCCGCCGCCGAGCTCCTCGGCCGTGACGACCTCGCCGGTCGCCGCCTTCACCAGCGGCGGGCCGCCGAGGAAGATGGTGCCCTGGTTCCGGACGATCACGGCCTCGTCGCTCATCGCCGGGACGTACGCGCCGCCCGCGGTGCACGAGCCGAGCACGGCGGCGATCTGCGGGATCCCGCGCGCGGACATCGTCGCCTGGTTGTAGAAGATCCGGCCGAAGTGTTCACGATCCGGGAAGACCTCGTCCTGCCGGGGCAGGAACGCGCCGCCGGAGTCCACCAGGTAGACGCAAGGCAGGTTGTTGTGGAGGGCGACCTCCTGGGCGCGCAGGTGCTTCTTCACCGTCAACGGGTAGTAGGTGCCACCCTTGACGGTGGCGTCGTTGGCGACGACCACGCACTCCCGGCCCGAGACCCGCCCGACGCCGGTGATGATGCCCGCCGACGGCGCTTCGTCGTCGTACAACCCATTGGCCGCCAGCGGGGACAGCTCGAGGAACGGCGAACCCGGATCGAGCAGCGTGTCGACGCGGTCGCGGGGCAGCAGCTTGCCGCGCTCGACGTGCCGCGTGCGGGCCTTCTCCGGCCCGCCCAGCCGCGCGGCCGCCAAGCGTTTGCGGAGGTCTTCGACCAGCTCCGCGTGTGACGTGGCGTTGCGGGCGTAGGCCTCGCTGTCCGGGGCAGCCGTAGTCCCCAGTGCCGGCGTGTCCATGGGCTCCCTCGAAGTTAGCGGGCGTTAACCTCCGCTCCGATGTTAGCGACCGCTAACGTGGGTGTCCAGTCGCCGGATGGCGCGAACGGCCACCCCGGCGGACCGGGGTGGCCGTCTCGGGCTCCGCTCAGCCAATCGCCGCCCGCAGCGGGGCGTAGTAGCCGCCCGACTGCCCGGCCGCGGTCGGGTGGTAGGACTCGATCACCGGCCAGGTCAGGCTGTGCAGGTAATCGTCGGCCGACGAGCAGATGTTGTGCCCGGCGAACGACGGCCGCACGTCGACGAAGGTCGCGCCCGCCGAGCCCGCCCGCGACTGGATCACCGACGCGAGCGCGTCGGCACCCGAATTGATCGCGGACCGCTTGGTGTCGCTCAACCCCACCCAGCAGGAGCCGGGCACGGTGTAGAAGCGCGGGTAGGACAGGACGACGAGCCGAGCGCCCGGCGCCTTGGCCTTGATCGCGTTGTAGGTGTTGGTCAGCAGGGCCGGCAGCGTGTTGTTGACGTACGTCTTGGCCGTGTTGACGCGGTTCACGCAGTCGGAGTCACTGCCCAGGGTGCAGGTGGTGATGACGTCGGTGAACCCGGCGTCGTTCCCGCCGACGGTCACCGTGACGAGCGTGGCCGACGAGGGGATCGAGTTCGCCTGGTTGATCACGTCCCCGGTTTTCGCGCCCGAGCAGGCGAGGAACGTGAACGAGGTGCCGCTGTGGGCGTTGGCCCACAGCTGGGAGTAGGCCTTGGAGCTGCGGTAACAGCTCCCGGAACTGCCGTAGCTGCCGGCCCCGACCCCGGAGGAGTAGGAGTCGCCGAGCGCGGCGTAGACGGTCCCGGCGGCCTGGGCGAGGCCCGTGACGCCGAGAGAGGCAAGGACGACGGCCCCCAGGGCCGTGCTCAACCGTAGAAGGGATCGCCTGAAATTACGGGTGGGAACAGCCATGGGTCACTCCTTTGTGACAGGGCCGACCCAAATAGGACAGCAGGTGAAGGGCTGGCGAGGAACCCCTAGTTACCGGTAGGTACCCACTTAGCCCACACCGGAAGTGTGAAACGTCAGCGATCCGTCAGCCGCGCAAGATCGGCAGGTCGCCCCGGGTGGGTTACCCCCAGCCGGACGACGGGCGGGGTTCGCGCTGTGCCCTTGACACCGGGACCGCGTTCGCTAACCTCGTCTGGGAGCGCTCCCAGGATGACGTATTGCTCAAAGGAGAGCAGATGACGCAGTGGAGAAAAGCGTTCGGCGTGCTGGCCGCGGCCGTGGTGGCCGCGAGCGGGCTGGTGGCCTTCGGCGCGACCGGCCAGGTCGCGGCGGCGGCCGGCGGTACGGGCGCCGGGTACCTGCACACCAGCGGCAACAAGATCCTGGACAGCACGGGCGCGACGGTTCGGCTGACCGGCATCAACTGGTTCGGGATGGAGACCGACAACAAGACCTTCCACGGCCTGTGGTCCAGCCGGACCTGGCGCCAGCAGCTCGACCAGATGGCCCAGCTGGGCTACAACACCCTGCGCGTGCCGTTCTCCGACGACGCGCTGAAGCCCGGGGCCACGGCCACCGGCATCAACGACTACACCAACCCCGACCTGATCGGGCTGTCCCCGCTGCAGATCCTCGACAAGGTGATCGGCTACGCGGGGACGAAGGGGATGCGCGTCATCCTCGACCGGCACCGGCCGACCAGCGCGGGGCAGACCGCGCTCTGGTACACCGCCGGTGTCCCGGAAAGCACCTGGATCAACGACTGGAAGACGCTCGCCCAGCACTACGCGGGCAACACCACGGTCATCGGCGCGGACCTGCACAACGAGCCGCACGCCGAGGGCACCAACCCGGCCGCGACCGGCGCGTGCTGGGGCTGCGGTGACACCGCCCGCGACTGGCGGCTGGCCGCCGAACGCGCCGGCAACGCGATCCTGGCCGTGCAGCCGAACTGGCTGATCTTCGTCGAGGGCGTGAGCTGCCCGAGCGGCGGGCTGTCGAACGTGTGGGACGGCGACCCGTCCAACGACGAGGACTGCGGCTGGTGGGGCGGGAACCTGTCGAAGGCGGGCGAGTTCCCGGTACGCCTGTCGGTCGCCAACCGGGTGGTGTACTCCCCGCACGAGTACGCCACGTCGGTCTACAACCAGCCGTGGTTCAGCGCTCCCGACTACCCGGCGAACCTGACGGCGATCTGGGACCACTACTGGGGCTACCTGTACAAGCAGAACATCGCGCCGCTGATGATGGGCGAGTTCGGCACCACGCTGGCGAACCCGGTCGACAAGGTGTGGCTGGAAAAGCTGATGGCCTACACCGGCACCGGCGTCAACGGCATCTCGTTCACCTACTGGTCGTGGAACCCCAACTCCGGGGACACCGGGGGCATCCTCAACGACGACTGGACCACGGTCAACCAGGCGAAGCAGAGCATCCTCCAGCCGTACCTGATCCCGCCCACCGGCGGCGGCCCGGACCCGACGACGACCACCCCCACCACCACGACGACCGGCGGCGGCACCGGCGGGTGCAAGACGGCGTGGAAGCTGGACAACTCCTGGCAAGGCGGCTTCCAGGGCACGTTGACCGTCACCAACACCGCGACGAGCGCCGCCAACCCGTGGACGGTCGTGTTCACCCTGCCCGCCGGGGCGACCGTCGTCAGCGGCTGGAACGGCACCTTCACCCAGGCCGGCGCCACGGTCACGGTGAGCGCGCCGACCTACAGCCCGTCCCTGGGCGCGGGAGCGGCGGTGGCGCTCGGTTTCACCGCCAACGGCCCGTCGGGCACCCCTTCGGCCGTCAAGCTCGGCGCGGCGGCCTGCACCACCTGACCGGCCCCCGGCTGCGGTGGCCCCCCCGCCCCCCACCCCCGGGGGGCCCCCCCCCCCCCCCGCGGGGGGTCGGGC
>NZ_JBSGJD010000437.1:0-4174 GCF_053605405.1 Amycolatopsis sp. NPDC003861 | reverse complement strand
GTTGGGTGCGTCTGACGCACCGAACGCCACATTGGGTGCGTCCAACGCAACCAACGCCACATTGGGGCGCTCTGGCCCACCCCACGCCTCAGGAAGGTTCCAGCATGAGCACCAGCGCGTCCGTCCCGGAGTTCGCCGTGATCTCCGGGGCGCAGGTCCACGAAGTCCTCGACGGACAGGAAAAGCTCGTCATCGACCTGATCGAGTCGGCCTACCGCCTGCACGGCGCCGGCGACACGGTCAACCCGCCGTCCTACTTCCTGCGCTTCCCGGACCGGCCGTCGTCGCGGATCATCGCGCTGCCGGCGTCGGTCGGCGGGGACATCGCGGTCGACGGGCTGAAGTGGATTTCGAGCTTCCCGGAGAACGTCGCGAGCGGGCTGCCGCGGGCCTCGGCGATCCTCGTCCTCAACGACCGGCGGACCGGGTATCCGCTGGCCTGCCTGGAAAGCTCCATCATCAGCGCGACCCGCACCGCCGCGTCGGCCGCGCTCGCCGCCGACTGGCTGACCCGGGACCGGGCGCGGCCCGCCCGGCTCGGCATCGTCGGCACCGGCCTGATCGCCCGGTACATCCACACCTACCTGGCCGCCGGGGGCTGGACCTTCGACGACGTCGGCGTCTTCGACCTGAGCACCGCGCACGCCGAGGGGTTCCGCGGGTACCTGACCGCGGCCGGGCAGGCGTCGGTGACCGTGCACGAGTCCGCCGAAGACCTGATCCGCGGCAGCGACCTGGTCGTGTTCGCCACGGTTGCCGGGGAGCCGCACGTCCACGACCCGGCGTGGTTCGACCACAACCCGCTGGTCCTGCACGTCTCGCTGCGCGACCTCTCGCCGGAGGTGGTCCTCGCCTCGACCAACGTCGTCGACGACGTCGAGCACTGCCTGAAGGCGAACACCTCGGTGCACCTGGCCGAGCAGCGGACCGGGGACCGGGAGTTCCTGTCCGGGACGCTGAACGACGTCATGACCGGCAAGGTGGCGCTGCCGAAGGACCGGCCGCTGGTCTTCTCGCCGTTCGGGCTCGGGGTGCTCGACCTCGCCGTCGGCAAGCACGTCTACGACCAGCTGCACACCGCCGGCGACCTGCGGACCGTGCCCGAGTTCTTCTTCGAACTCGACCGGTACGGGAAGAAGTGACGGGAGCCCCCGCGTGCCGATCATCACCGCCCCGCAGGACTTCAACACCGACGACCTGTTCGTCGACCTCCGCCGGTTCGCCGGCCACCCGCTGTACCTCAAGTGCGAAGGCTTCAACTTCGCCGGGTCGATCAAGATCAAGGCGGCCCGGTCGATGGTCGCCGCGGCCGAGCGCCGCGGCGACCTGCGGCCCGGCTCGACGCTCGTGGAGAGCTCGTCCGGCAACCTCGGCGTGGCGCTGAGCCTGGTCGCCGCCAGCTCCGGCTACCGGTTCGTGTGCGTCACCGACTCGCGGTGCACGCTCGGGGCCCGGCAGCTGATGGAGACCCTCGGCGCCGAAGTCCGCATCGTCACCGAGCCGCACCCCGAGCACGGCCTGCTGGGCGCGCGCATCGAACTCGTGCGGCGGCTGTGCGCCGAGCACGGCCACGTGTGGCTCAACCAGTACGAGAACGCCGGGAACTGGCGCGCCCACTACGAAACGACCGGACCGCAGATCGCCGCCGCCTTCCCCGATGCGGACGTCGTCTTCATCGGGGCGGGCACCACCGGGACGCTGATGGGGTGCGCGCGGTACCTGCGCGAGCACCGGCCCGGCACCCGGGTGGTCGCGATCGACACGGTCGGCTCGGTCACCTTCGGCACGCCACCGGCCCGGCGGATGATTCCCGGGCTGGGCACCGGGATCCGGCCGCCGCTGCTCGACACGTCGTACGTCGACGACGTCCTGCACGTCGAAGAAGCGGACACCGTGCGCACCTGCCGGGCCCTCACCCGGGAGGGGTTCTGCTTCGGCGGCTCCACCGGAACCGTCGTGAGCGGCGCCCTGCGCTGGCTTTCCGGGCACGAGGACGTCGGCACGGCCGTGGCGATCGCGCCCGACCTCGGCGACCGCTACCTCGACACCGTCTACCACGACCAGTGGGTGGCCGACCTCTACGGGGAGGACCTGCTCGAAGAGCGGGTGCCCGCCTTGTGATCCACCACACACGGCCTAGCACCACCGCGGATCCGGGAGTCACCCCCCGTGAACGAATGATCACGGTTCACTAGACTCGAACACATGCGCGGACAGCCGAAACCGCGAACGCGCCATGCCCGTCGGGTCGAAGGGGACGATCGTGAAGCCTTCATTGGCCGTCCGCGCTTCCTGCTGGTCCGCCGGCCACGCCGGCGCGGTCATCGCCCTCTGGCTGGTCTTCGTGGGCCTGGCCCAGCTGCCGGGCCTCACCGGCGGGCACCGGCTGGGTGACGGCTCGCTCTCCGACCCCGACGTGGCGGCGAACTGGTGGCCGGTGGTCGCCGCGCCCGTCGCGGTGCTCCTGAGCGTGCCGTTCTCCCGGCTGCTGCTGCTCGTGTCCGCGTTGTTCATCAGCGTGGTGACGGCGGCGTCGGCGGCGATGCTCGACACGGTCTCCGAGTCCGTCGCGATGTCCCCGCTCACCGGCGACGCGGCCCTGCTGGTCGTCATCACGGTTTCGGTGCAGCACATGCTGTTCACCTTCTGCCGGCGGCGCGAAGCACTGGCCGGCGGGAACGACACGTCCCAGGCCGCGCGGATCGTCGCGAGCACGGCGGGCAACGCCGCGCTCGTCTCCGGCAGCGGGGTGGCCGCGGCGCTGGCCGCGGTGGCGCTCGCCGGATCGGCGGACCTGATGCCGCTGGCCACCGCGGTCCTGGTGGCGGTGCTGGTGTCGACGGTCGCCGCGTTGAGCCTGCTGCCCGCGTTGAACGATCGCGTGCTCACTTCGCCGCGCGAACTGCCGCCCCCGAGGCTGACCGTCGCCGACCTGCCCCGCTTCGTCCGGCCGGCGGCGATCGCGCTCGGCCTGCTCTCCCTCGGCGCCGCCGCGGTGTACGGGTCGCTGCGCGTGTTCTCCCGCGGCTGCCCGGGCTGCCGCCCCTTGGCCGACGACCTGGACGCGTTCGGGGTGGTGACGTTGCTGGTGGTGCTGGGCCTGGCCACCCTCGTCGCCTACCGGCGGCCGGTGGTGGCGCTGGCGACGTTCGTGCTGAACGGCGTCGCCGTGCTCGCCGGGCTGGGCACGCTGGCCCTGCTGGTCGATCCGCTGCCCGGCTGGGCCCCGATGGTCCTGGTGGTCGTCCTGCTCGTGCCGGGGAACCACCTGCAGGTGTACCTGCTGCACCGGCTCCGGAGCGAAACCCTGGCGGGGATGTCCCGCCGCAACACGGTGGCACACGCCTGCCGCCGGGCCTGGTCGGCTTCCGGCGGCGCACTGCTGGTGACGGTGGTGATGTGGCTGGTCTGGGGCATGACGGAGAGCGGCGACGTCCGCGAGTTCGCCCTGGCGACCACGGTGGTCCTGGTCGCCGACACCCTGATCGTCCGGTTCCTCCTGCTGCCGCGCCTGGCGGTGCTCGGAGGCCGGACGAACTGGTGGCGGGTGCGGGGCCCGAAAGACGCCCGCTGACCGGGGACGGCCGCGGTGCTGCCCGCCTCGGCGGGCAGCTCGGCCGCGGTGCTCCGGTGGTGGATCAGGGGCCCGAAGGACGCCCGGTGAGGTCCAAGAAGACTTCGTCGAGCGTCGGGCGCCTCAGCGCGAAGTCCGTGTACTCGACACCCGCGTCGCGCAGGGCGGCGGCCGCGGCCGCGATGCCCCCGGCGGTTTCCGGCAGCTCCACCGCGATACTGCGCTTGCGTTCGTCCACCGTGACCGCCGAGGCCGACACGGCCGACAGCGCCGACACCGCGGGCTGGAGCCACTTCGCGTCGGCGACCGCGACCTCGAGCCGCTCCGCGCCGATCTTGCGCTTGAGCTCGTCGGCGGTGCCCTCGGCGATCACGCGGCCGTGGTCGATCACCACGATGTGGTCGGCGAGGTAGTCCGCCTCCTCGAGGTACTGCGTGGTGAGCAGGACCGTGACGCCCTCGTCGACCAGGCCCCGCACGATCCCCCACAGCGTGCTGCGGCTCGCCGGGTCGAGGCCGGTGGTCGGCTCGTCGAGGAACAGCACCGACGGGCGGCCGATCAGGCAGGCGTCGGCATGCTGTGGAACGACGGGAAGGTCGT
>NZ_JBSGJD010000436.1:0-4204 GCF_053605405.1 Amycolatopsis sp. NPDC003861 | reverse complement strand
GGCGTTGGTTGCGTCCAACGCACCGAACGCCACATTGGGTGCGCTGGACGCACCGAACGCCACATTGGGGCGCTTGGGCGGGGCGGTCAGGAGTTCTGGCCGGGCATGGCGATCGCGACCGGCTTCTCGCCCGCCTCGGAACGCCAGGGCGTGCCGCGGCGGGAGGCGGCGACCAGTGCGTGCAACGCCGTGGTCCGCAACCCCGCGTCGTCGGTGTGGTCGATCACCGCGAGCCACGCCGACGCGCAGTCCGCCTCGGCCGTCGCCACCACCTGGGACGCCGACTTCGCGTCCGTCACCGGGTTCTTCGGCACGTACGCCGCCTCCGGGGCCACCGGGGTCGCCCCGGCCGCCGCCAGCGCCGTCTGCAGGAAGTCGCGGCGCAGGGCGTGCTCCGCCGCGCCGTTCTTCTCCGCGTCGCCGAACTCGCCCGGCAGGAACGCGCTGACCAGGCCGTACACCCACACCGCGGCGTGCTCGGCCGCCAGCGCCGCCTGCAGCGGGTCCACCGCCTCCGGCGGGATCGCCCCGGCCGGGGCGGTGCCCACCTTGGGCGCGTCCTCGCCCGGGCCCAGCGCCGGGGCGATGCGCTGCAGCGACGCGCAGCCCGCCGCCACCGCCGCGACCAGCCCGGCGCGGTAGCGCGGCAGCCCGCCGACGAGGTCTTCGGCCTGCTTGCGCGCGGCCGCCAGCCGGTCCTTCAGGTCGCCCAGCGCGGCGGGCGCCGGCGGCGCCGCGGACGGCGACGGCGTGGGCCGGTTCAGCCGGTCCACTTCGGACTTGAGGGCGGCCGCGTGGGCCGCGCGCGCGTCGGCGAGCTGGCCGGCGGCGTCGGCGTCGGCCCCCTTCGCCAGCGCCCGCGCGGCGTCGGCGTCGGCCTGGGCGGCGGCGAGCAGCGGCTGCAGCGGGTCGGGGCTTTCGTCGTAGCCGGGCCCGCAGGCGGCGAGGGGAACGGCCAGTGCGGCCAGCGCCCCCGCGCGGAGGGCGGTACGACGGGTCAGCTCGGTCGGTCTTCCGGTCACGCCGCCCCATCCTGCCAGGCCCCGGGGCGGCCCCGCCGCTCGCGCGGGGTGAGCGGGCGACCGGATAAGCTGGTCCACCACCGACCCGACCACCCAGCCCGAGCAAGGAGACCCCCACGTGCCAGGAGAACTCGCCAGCCGGCTTCAGCCGATAGTGGCCGAAGCCGTCACCGCCGCGGGTTTCGACCTCGATTCGTTCGAGGTGCAGCAGGCCGGCCGGCGCCAGCTGGTCAAGGTCGTCGTCGACGCCGACGACGGGGTCGGGCTGGACGAGGTCGCCGAGGTCAGCCGCAAGGTCTCGGCGGCCCTCGACGAGAACGACCACGTGCTGGCGAGCGCCTACACGCTGGAGGTCACCTCGCCGGGGCTCGACCGCCCGCTCACCCAGGCGCGGCACTGGCGGCGCGCGCGGTTCCGGCTGGTCAAGGTCACCCCGGCCGACGGCGCGGCCTTCATCGGCCGGGTCGGCCACGCGGGCGAGCACGCCGCCCGCGTCCTCGAAGGCGGCAAGATCCGCGACGTCCGCTACGCCGACGTGGCGAAGGCGGTCGTGGAGATCGAGTTCAAGCAGCCGCCCGCCGAGGACCTGAAACTGCTCGAAGACGACGCGTCCGGCTCGATCGCGGCCGAGACGGAGAAGGGGTCGAAGTGAACGTCGACATCGCCGCGCTGCGGGCGATCGAACGGGACAAGGACATCCCCTTCGAAACGGTGATCGAGGCCATCGAGACGGCCTTGCTCACCGCGTACAAGCACACCGAGGGCCACCAGCCGCACGCCCGCATCGACATCGACCGCAAGACGGGCCTGGTGCGCGTGCTCGCGCACACGCTGACCCACGACGGCCAGGTCGACGAGGAGTGGGACGACACCCCGGAGGGGTTCGGCCGGATCGCCGCCACCACCGCGCGCCAGGTCATCCTGCAGCGGCTGCGCGACGCCGAGCACGAGAAGACCTTCGGCGAGTTCTCCACCAAGGAGGGCGAGATCGTCGCCGGCGTCATCCAGCGCGACGCCCGGGCGAACGCGCGCGGCATGGTCGTGGTCCAGGTGGGTGACACCGAGGGCGTGCTGCCGTCCGGCGAGCAGGTCGCCGGGGAGTCCTACGAGCACGGCAGCCGGATCAAGGCGTACGTGGTCACGGTCTCGCGCAGCAACCGCGGCCCGCAGATCACGCTCTCGCGCTCGCACCCGAACCTGGTGCGCAAGCTGTTCGCGCTCGAGGTGCCGGAAATCGCCGACGGGACGGTCGAGATCGCCGCCGTCGCGCGCGAGCCGGGGCACCGCACGAAGATCGCGGTCAAGTCCACCGTGCCGGGCGTCAACGCCAAGGGCGCGTGCATCGGCCCGGTCGGCGCGCGCGTGCGCAACGTGATGAGCGAGCTGGCCGGTGAGAAGATCGACATCATCGACTACTCCGAGGACCCCGCTCGCTTCGTCGGGAATGCGCTGTCGCCCGCGAAGGTTGTCTCGGTACGAGTCGTGGACGAGCGGGCGAAGACGGCCCGCGTCGTGGTGCCGGACTTCCAGCTGTCGCTGGCGATCGGCAAGGAGGGCCAGAACGCCCGCCTCGCCGCCCGCCTGACCGGCTGGCGGATCGACATCCGCAGCGACGCCGCACCGGCGGACGACGAGGGTGATCAAGACCACGCCCGTCCGCCGCGGCCCGCCGCGACAACCGGTTCGGCTGAGTGAAGGTCGAAGCGCTAGACTCAGGAGTGGTTCGAAGCCCGCGGCGGGTAGCCGAGCACCAGCCCCACCGGAATTCCCCGGTGCGGACTTGTGTCGGCTGCAAGCGGCGGGCATTGATCGGTGAGCTGCTGCGCGTGGTCGCGGTGGCCGGGCGGGTGGTCGTCGACGAGCGTCGGCGGCTGCCGGGCCGGGGGGCTTGGCTGCACCCCGACCCGGACTGCCTGGCCAAGGCCGAACGGCGGCGAGCCTTCCCGAGGGCCCTGCGGGCTCCCGGGGCGGCCGACGCCTCGGAGGTCCGCGAGCACGTCGGGCGCACCACCCCGCACCACGAACCCGGGATGTCCCCGGGGTCGCGAGGAAGCAAGGAAGCAGGTCGACCCGTCATGAGTCAGCCGTGAAGCTGAAGCCATGAGCGTCAGACAATAAGGACGAGGTCAGCGGGTTTTCCGCCTGGCCTCCCCTAGATGAGGAGAGTTGTGCCAGGCAAGGCCCGCGTACACGAGCTCGCGAAGGAGCTCGGCATCACCAGCAAGGACGTGCTCGCGAAGTTGAAGGAACAGGGCGAGTTCGTCAAGTCCGCGTCGTCCACGGTCGAGGCGCCCGTCGCCCGCCGTCTCCGCGACGCGTATGCGCCCAAGGGCGCGAAGAAGCCCACCCCGACCCCCGGCCCCTCGGCGCGCCCCGGCCCGCCGGCCGCCAAGCCCGGACCCGCTGCCCCGAAGCCCCCCGCGCCTGCCCAGCAGGCTCCGGCGGCCCAGGCGGCGCCCGCTCCGGCCGCGTCGGCTACGTCGGCTCCGGCGGCACCCCAGCAGCAGGCGCCCGCGGCGTCGAAGCCGGCCACCCCGGGGCAGCGCCCCGGCCCCCGGCCCGGCCCGCGCCCGGCTCCGGCCGCGCCCCAGCAGCAGGTCCCGGCGGCCAAGGCCGAGACTCCGGCTGCGCCCAAGCAGGACACCCCGGCCGCGCCCGCGCAGGGCACCGGCTCGGTCGTCCCGCCGAAGCCGCAGGGCCCCAAGCCCGGCGGTCCCAAGCCCGGCCCGCGCACGCCGCGCGTCGGCAACAACCCGTTCGGCGTCGGTTCCGGCGCCCCGGCCCCGCGTCCGCAGGCCCCGCGCCCCGGTGGCGGCCAGGGCGGCGACAACCGGCCCCCGCGTCCCGGCGGTGGCGCCGGCGGTGACCGTCCGGCCCCGCGGCCGGGTGGTGGCGCCGGTGGCAACCGGCCGAGCCCGGGCAACATGCCCCCGCGGCCGAACCCCGGCATGATGCCGGGCCGCACGCAGCGTCCCGCCGGTCCCGGTGGCGGCGCCCGCGGTGGTCCCGGTGGCGGCGCCCGTGGCGGTCCTGGTGGCGGCGGTCGTCCCGGTGGCGGCGGCGGTTTCCGCGGCGGTCCCGGTGGTGGCGGCGGCGGTGGCTTCCGCGGCGGCCCCGGTGGCGGCGGCGGTGGCGGCGGCTTCCGCCCGGCGAAGAACCCCCCCCCGACCAAGCCCGCGGGG
>NZ_JBSGJD010000435.1:0-4214 GCF_053605405.1 Amycolatopsis sp. NPDC003861 | reverse complement strand
CCGCGCTGTGGGTTGCGGGCCCGGCTCAAAGTGATTTTGACGGCCTCAGGCGACGGGATGACCACCCAGCTCCTTCCTTTGCATCAAGCGAATGCCGCTACCGCCTCCACTGCCTGCCGCGTCTCTCTTACATTGTGTGCGCGGAACACCGCCGCCCCCGCCTTTGCCGCTATTGCCGTTGCCGCCAGGGTTCCGGCCAAGCGGTCGTGGGCTTGTACGTCCAGCGTCTCGCCGATCAGGTCCTTGTTCGACAGGGCCACCAGGACCGGCCAGCCCGTCTCTACCAGGCGGTTGAAGTTCCTGAGCAGCTCCAGGCCGTGGCGGGTGCTCTTGCCGAAGTCGAACGTCGGGTCCACCAGGACCCCTTCGCGGGGCACCCCCGCCGCCACCGTTCGTGCGGCCGCCGTTGTCAGTTCGGCGATCACGTCTGCGACGACGTCCTCGTAACTCGGCCAAAACGGGCGCTCTGCGGTTGGCCTCGGGTACGGGTCCGTGCGGACCGGCATGCCCCCGACGTGCGAACACACGTAGCCCGCTCCGAACTCCGCGGCCACCTCGACCAGCTTGGGGTCGGCGCCCGCCCATGTGTCGTTGAGCAGGTGCGCGCCCGCTTCGCAGACCTGGCGTCCTACCTCGTGGCGCCACGTGTCGACGCTGATCACCAACTCCGGGTGGCGGCGGTGGACCTCGGCCACGAACGGGACCACCCTCCGGCTCTCCTCGTCGACGTCGACCTCCGGGCCCTCGCCCGCCTTGACGCCGCCGATGTCGACGATGTCGGCGCCCGCCGCCACCGCTCGGTCCACCGCTTCGATGGCCGCCGTGTCGGCGAAGGTTGCTCCCTTGTCGTAGAACGAGTCGGGGGTCCGGTTGACGATGGCCATGACCAACGCCCGGTCGCCGGGCATGCGGCGGCCGCGGAAGACCATCTCCGGCCGGTTTGACGTCATGGTCACCACCCTGCCAGGTCACGGCTGGGTCCGGAACGCCGCCGGTGGGGCCCCGCGGCGGCTATTCTCGGGCGCGCGAACCGAGCAGGGGGGAAACGAAATGAGCGAGGAACCGGCCCGCAGCGACGCCGAACTGATGATCGCCGAGGCCAAGAAGGCGCTGTGGGCGATGGTCGCCCTGCTGGCGGTCATGTGGCTCGTGCAGATCGTCAACGCCGTCGAAGGCTACGACCTGAGCCGCGAGTTCGGCATCGAGCCGCGGGACCCGGGGTCGCTGCCGGACATCCTGACCTCGCCGTTCATGCACGCCAGCTGGATGCACATCGAGGCCAACTCGGGGCCGCTGTTCGTGTTCGGGTTCCTCGCCGCCTACCGCGGGGTGAAGAAGTGGCTCGGCGTGAGCGTGCTGATCATCGTCGCCAGCGGGCTGGGCGTCTGGTTCATCACGCCGTCGCACACGGTCACGGTCGGCGCCAGCGGCCTGCTGTTCGGCTATTTCGGCTACATCATCGTGCGCGGGCTGTTCGACCGGCACCCGATCGACATCGTGATCGGGCTCGTGATGGCGTTGTGCTTCGCCTACACGTTCGTCTCCCTGCTGCCCACCGACGAGGGGGTCAGCTGGCAGGGTCACCTGTTCGGGTTCCTCGGCGGCATCGTCGGCGGCTGGATCTTCCGCGACCGGCGGCCGAAGGTGGTCGCCGCGCCGGACGCGGCGACCACCCTGCTCCCGAAGGACTTCAGCTAGGCGGTTCGAGCTCCGCCTCGACGTCGATCCGGACGTACCGGCCGATCACCGCGCGCGGCACCCGCAGGCCGAGCGGGGCCCGGTCCAGCGTCCCGGTGGCGCGGACGCGGGTGGCGGTGACCGGCTCGACGGCCAGCGTGAGCGGGCACGACGTCCCGCGCAGCCGCAGCTCGCCGGTCACTTGCCAGCCGCTGTCCTGCCTGCGGACGCCGGTGGCCGTGAACGTCATGTCCGGCTGAGCGGCGCTGTCGAGCAGGTTCGGCTTGCGCAGGTCGAGGTCACGACGCTCGTTCCGCGTGTCGAGCGCGCCCAGGTCCAGCTCGACGTGGACCGCGGTCACGGCGCCGTCGCGCACCTCGACGCGGCCGGTGCGGACCGGGATCGTGCCGTGCACCCGGTTGAAGCCGAAGTTGCGGACCTCGAAGGCCGCCGTCGTCCGTCCACTGCGGACGGTCCAGGTCCCGGCGCGCAGCGCGGGCGCGGTGTGCGGGCTCATCGCGCACCCGCCGGGGCCGGCAGGGCCGCGTGCCGCACGCGGTGCAGGTCGACCCGGTCCGGGCCGGGCAGCAACGCCGGGTCTTCGCCGACCAGCAGTTCGGTGGCCATGATCGCCTCCTGGACGGCTTCGATCGTCGCCACGGAGGCACCGAACCCCACGACGACCAGGGACCGGTCTTCGGCGATGAGGGTGTAACTCGCGCCGACGCCCTCGAGATCCCGCACGGCGGGCCAGATGCGCTCGCGGCCCGCGCGCAGCTCGGCGGCCGACTGCTCGGCGCCCCGCGGCCCGTCGAACCAGGTGAGCTGGGCGTAGGAGGCCGCGTCCGACGCCCAGTGCGCGTCGGTGACCCGGTAGACGCCGGTGTCGAGCCAGGTGGTCCCGGCGGGCCGCCGGGCCGCGGCCTCGCCCGCCGCCGCGGCGTCGGGCCAGAAGGTGACGACGGCGCCGGCCGGGCCGCCGAGCTGGGTGAGCGTGGCGGCGCCGAGGGCGCCCTCGGCCAGGTCGTGCGTCCCCAGCGGACTCCGGTACTGGTGGATGGTCGCGTGCATGAGGCGCTCCTTTTCGCTGGTCACCGCGTTGGGAGTCACTTTCGGCCGCGAGCGCCGTCCGGACATCAGTGCCAGTACGGAGACCACCGCGCAAACCGGGCACGGAGGGGATACTGCTCGGGTGACGCGCAGCGAACCTTTCGTCGGGCGCGCCGGTGCCGTGGCCGACCTGCGCACGTGGCTCGCGGCGGCGGACGGCGGCACCGGCGCGCTGGTGCTCGTCGGCGGGCCGGCCGGCATCGGCAAGACGCGGCTGGCCGAGACGGTCACCGGCCCGGCCGCGGTCTGGGGCCGGTGCGTCGACGACCCGGGCGCCCCGCCGCTGTGGCCGTGGCGGCGGGTGCTGCAGGTGCTGCCGATGGCGGGCGCGGAGGTCTCGCGAGCCCTGGCCGACCTCGACGACCGCGACGGCGCCGACCTGGTCGCGGCCCGGTTCCGGTTCGTCGCGCTGGCCGCCGATGCGCTGGTCGCGGCGGCTGCGCCGGACGGGCTCGTCGTCGTCCTCGAAGACGTCCACTGGGCCGACGAGGCCTCCCTGCGGCTGCTGCGGCACCTGGCCGGGGAAATCCGCCGGTCCCGGCTCGCCGTGATCGCGACCTACCGGGACACCGACGCGGCCGGCCCGCTGTTCGAGGCTCTGCCGGAGCTGCTGAGCCGGCCGGGGACGGAAAGCCTGCGCCTCGCACCGCTGACCGAACCCGACGTCCGCGCCTACCTCGCCGAGGTCGGCCGGGCCGGCGTCGACGCCGTCGACGCGCTGCGGCGCTCGGGCGGGAACCCGCTCTACCTCAAGGCGGTGGCCCGGTCCGCGGCGACCGGCGGCGGTGAGGCCGAGTTGCGGCACCTCGTCCGGACCACGGTCGCCGGGCTCGACACGGCGACGCGGGAGCTGCTGGCGATCGCCTCGGTGCTCGGCGAGGAGGTCGACGCGCACGTCGTCGCCGAAGTCGCCGGGCAGCCGGACGACGACGTCGTCGCGGCGCTGGACCACGCGGTGCGCGCCGGGGTCCTGCGGCCCGCCGTCGCCGGCTCGCGGCGGTTCGCCCACGCCGTCGTGCGCGACGGGATCTACGCCGACCTCGACCAGGGCGTCCGCGAGCAGCTGCACGCCCGGACGGCGGCCGCGCTGGAGCACCGGGCCGAGCCGGGCGTGGTGGCCGGGCATTGGTTCCGCGCCGCGGCGACCCCGGACGCCCTCGCCCGGGCCGCGGACTGGGCCGAAGCGGCGGCCCGCGACGCCACCCGTTCGCTGGCGTTCACCGAAGCCGCCCGGTTCCTGGCCCTCGCGCTCGACTGCCGGCGCCGCGCGGGCAGCCGTGACGGGCTTGCCGAGCTGCTCGTCGAGCTGGCGACGGCGGAGTACCGGGCGGGCCGGTTCGCGGGCAGCCTCGGCCACGCGCGCGAGGCCGCGGAGCTGACGTCGGATCCGGCGCTCGCCGCCGCCGCGGCGCTCGTCGTCCGGGACA
>NZ_JBSGJD010000434.1:0-4243 GCF_053605405.1 Amycolatopsis sp. NPDC003861 | reverse complement strand
CGCGCCGCCCCCGGCGCCCACCCAGACCGGGACGCGGCCGTCGGCCACCTCCCGGGCCCGGGTGAGCACCGAGGTGACCTCGGCGGGCGAGAGCGAGCTGAACTCGCCGGTGCCGCACGCGACGAACAGCGCACCGGCGCCCGCCGCGATGTGGCTCTCCACGTTCTCCGCGAGCGCGTCGAGGTTGACCTCGAGGTCCTCGGTGAACGGGGTGAGGGGGAACGCCAGCAGGCCGTCCAGCTCGATCTCGTTCTGTGCCATCAGTTTCCGCTCTCTCGTCCTTTTTCGGTTCGGCCGGGTGTGGCCTGCGTCAGGCGGGCACGGTCGTGCCTTCCTGCTTGCGGTCGACGTCGTCGTCGGCGGTGTTCACGGTGTCGACGATCTCATCGGCGGCCGCGCTGCGCTCGGGGGCGAGCAGTCCGAGGCCGATGTAGAGCGCGAGCGAAACGAGGATCGGGGTGGCGACGAGCACGGTCTGGTTCGCCTTGAAGACGTAGTACACCAGCGCGTAGTCGATCAGGCCGCCCGCCCAGGAGATCAGCGCCGCGCGCGGGCCGCACTTGCGGAACCACGGCAGCATGCCCAGCAGCAGCGGGATCGAGATCGGGCCCATCAGCGCGGCGACCCAGTTGACGACGATCTGCAGCACGCCGCCGAGGTTCTGCGCCTGGGTGGCCACGAGCATGGTCAGCGCGACGAACACGACCGTGGTGATCCGGGCCGCCTTGAGGCCCTGGACGTCGGTCCACTGCCGGGCGCGGCGGAACATCGCCGGGATCATGTCGCGGGTGATCACCGCGGAGATGGCGTTGGCGTCGGAGGAGACCATCGCCATGGTGTGCGAGAAGATGCCGGCCAGCACCAGGCCGATCAGGCCCGGCGGCAGGAACGTCGTGGTCATGATCGCGTAGGACTGCGTCGGGTCCTTGATGCCGGGGATGAGCAGCGGCGCGGCGAACATCGGGAACATCAGCACCAGCGGCCACAACAGGTACAGCGCGGACGAAAGCCGCGCACCCCGCTTGGCCTCGTGGGTGTTCGGCGCGGCCATGTACCGCTGCGCCAGGTTCCACATGCCTCCGTTGTACTCCAGCGTCTTCACCAGCACGTAGACGAGCAGGAAGATGGTGGTGTACTTGGACGTCACCGGGTCGACGTGGCCTTCGGGCAGCTTGTCCCACATCGTCCAGAGCGCCGAGATGCCGCCCAGCTTGCCCAGCACCACCACGATCATCACGATCGCGGCGATGGCCTGGATGACGAACTGGCCGAAGTCGGTGAGCGCGTCGGCCCACAGGCCGCCGATGGTGCAGTAGACCAGGGTGACCGCGCCGGTGATGAGAATGCCGAGGTTGTAGTCCAGGCCGGCGAAGACGTGCAGCAGCGTCGCGACGGCGAACCACTTGGCCGCGATGTCGAAGATCTTCAGCAGGCTGCCGCTCCAGGCGAGCGCCTGCTGCGTCGGCACATTGTACCGCTTGGCCAGGTACTCCAGCGGCGAGGCGACGCCGAGCTTCGAACGCAACCGGTTCCAGCGCGCGGCGAACAGCCAGCTGCCGATGCCCACGCCGATGCCGATGCTGGCGAAGCCCCAGAAGTACACGGTGACGCCGGTGGTGTACGCAACGCCCGCGTACGCGACGAAGAGCACGGCGCTGTAGCCGGACATGTGGTGCGAGATGCCGGCCAGCCACCACGGCATCCGGCCACCGGCGGTGAAGAAGTCCTTCACGTCGCTGATCCTCTTGTGCGACCACCAGCCGATCACGATCATCAGCGCGAAGTACGCGCAGATCATCGTCCAGTCGAGTGCGTGCACCGCAGGCTCCCTTCCGCGTCCACGTCGATGCGGTCTTGCTGTTCACATCTATGAACGGAGTCTGTTATAGTGATTATGTTCATCCATAAGAACGTTGTTCGGGACGCTAATATGGCCGGGGTCACAAGTCAACGGCCGGACGGAGGAGCACAAATGCCGCAGAAGGTGGACAACCCGGCGGCAGCCGACGGTGCCCCCGCCTCGGAGTCCTCGGGCGTCAAATCCGCACGCCGGGCCGTCGACCTCATCGAGACGTTCGCGGCGAACGACGTCTGGCTGTCCCTGTCGGACCTGCACGCGCGCACCGGCTTCCCGCGCTCGTCGCTGCACGGCCTGTTGAGGACGCTCTTGGAGGCCGGCTGGCTGGAAGCCGACACGAACACCGCCCGCTACCGCCTCGGCGTCCGCGCGCTGATCTGCGGCACGGCGTACCTGGACCGCGACGCCGTCGTCCCGTTCGCCACCGAGGCGCTGGAGCGCATCCGCGAGAAGACCGGCTTCACGGCGCACTTCGCGCGCCGCAACGGCACCGAGGTCGTCTACCTGGAGACGCGCGAGTCGCAACGGTCGACGCACCTGGTCTCCCGCGTCGGGCGCACGCTGCCCGCGCACGCGACCGCGCTGGGCAAGGCGCTGCTGGCCGAGCTGACGCACGACGAGATCGAAGCGCTGATGCCGCCGACGCTGACCGCGCTGACCCCGAACACCATCACCACGCTCGAAGGCCTGCACGCCGAGTGCGCCGCGACGCGCGAGCGCGGGTACGCCGCCGAGGTCGAGGAAGGCACGCTGGGGGTCCGGTGCGTCGCCGCGGTGATCCCCTACCGCATCCCGGGCACCGACGCGATCAGCTGCTCGATGCCCATCGCCCAGGTGAGCGACGACGACGCCCGCCGCGTCGGCGAGCTGCTCGCCGAGACCACCGCCGAGCTCGGCCAGCAGCTGCGCCGGGCCGGCATCCGTTAACCCTTCTGTGCGAGAGGAACCCCATGACGGACCAGCGCGTGCTCATCACCGGGTCGGCGGGTGTCGTCGGCACCCTGATGCGGCCCCGCTTGCGGCGCCCAGGCCGGGTGCTGCGCCTGCTCGACCTGGCCCC
Organism: Amycolatopsis sp. NPDC003861; assembly: GCF_053605405.1. Taxonomy (NCBI): domain Bacteria; kingdom Bacillati; phylum Actinomycetota; class Actinomycetes; order Pseudonocardiales; family Pseudonocardiaceae; genus Amycolatopsis; species Amycolatopsis sp. NPDC003861. The sequence goes on along the minus strand of NZ_JBSGJD010000434.1, from coordinate 1,325 downwards.
GCAGACGGCTTCGGACGAGTCCGAAGAGGTCGTGACGGCGTCGGTGACCGACCCGGCGGCGATGGCGGCGGCGTGTGAAGGCGTCGACGCGCTGATCCACCTGGGCGGGCACAGCCGCGAGAACTCGTGGGAGGCCACCCTCGACGTCAACATCAACGGGACGCAGACGGTCCTGGAGGCGGCGCGCGCGGCCGGGATCACCCGCGTGATCCTGGCGTCGAGCAACCACGCGGTCGGCTTCCGCAGGGTGGATTCCGACCTCCCGGCGGACTCGTCCCCGCGCCCGGACACGTACTACGGCGTCTCGAAGGCGGCGATCGAGGCGCTGGGGAGCCTGTACCACTCCCGGTTCGGCATGGACGTGATCGTGATCCGCATCGGCTCGTGCTTCGAGACACCGTTGCCGCTGGGCCCGCGCGGCTTGACGACCTGGCTGTCCCCGGACGACGGCGCGCGCCTGTTCGAGGCGTGCCTGGCGGCGCCGTCGCCGGGCTACCGCCTGATCTGGGGCGTCTCGGACAACACGCGCCGGATCTACTCGCTCGAGGAGGCGGAAGCCTTGGGCTACAAGTCGTTGGACGACGCGGAGGTGTACGCGGACCAGCTGGCGGACAAGCCGGCACCGACCGGCCCGGCGGCCGAGTACGTCGGAGGCCCGTTCTGCACGGCACCCCTGGGAGTGTTCAACCCGCTCTGACCCCGCCTCAATGCACCAGCGCGGCCAGCACCGACGGCGCCATCGCCATCCGGCCCGTCGTGTGCTGGTACCGGCGCACGATGTCACGACACCGGGCCCGGCACCCGACCCGCCGTTCGGCCTGCAACAGCCGGTTGCGCCGCGGCGGCGGGAACGCGGCGGCGAGGCGGGCGAGCACCTCTGCCCGGTCGGCTCCGACAGCGCGCAACACCCAGTCGGCGCCGGGATCGAGCGCAACGAGCGCCAGGGCAAGGTGTTCGACGCGGTGCCGGCGTTCCCGGCGGGCGAGCGCCAGCCGCAGGGACGCGCCGTAGGCGGCTTGGAGGTCCAGGCCGATCGGCGGCACCGCCCGGGCGCACCGCCGCCGGGCCCTCCCGGCTCCGAGTGGCAGCAGGAACTCCTTGGCGGGCGGCCGGTCCGCGAGGGCACCCGGCAGCGGCCCGAGGTCGACGCCGAGCACGGCGAGCGCTTCCCGGTCGGCGGCCGCGCCGGCGCCGTCCGGGGCCGCCCGCCGCACGGCCCGCTCGACATCCCCGAGCCCGGGCGGCGGACCTTCGGCAAGTCCCGGCGGCGGACCTCCGGCGACTCCTGACGGCGGGCCCTCGGCGAGTCCCAGCGGCGGCCCTCC
>NZ_JBSGJD010000433.1:0-4447 GCF_053605405.1 Amycolatopsis sp. NPDC003861 | reverse complement strand
GCAACGTCCGGTCGGGCAGCCGGAGGGCGACGGCCTCGTGCAGCAATTCCGCGGCCTGCCGAGGTTCTTCCGCGCGCCAGCGGTGGATCGCGAGTCGGCGCGGTCAGGCCGTTCGACGCGCCGTCGGAGTTGACCGCCGAGCCGCGGACCACGGCCAGGATCCGGTGGCCGTGGCGCTGCGCGTCCGACAGCCGCTCCAGCAGCAGCAGGCCGGCGCCTTCACCCCAGGCCGTGCCGTCCGCGGCGTCGGCGAAGGCCTTGCAGCGGCCGTCGGCGGCGAGGCCGCGCTGGCGGCTGAACTCGACGAACGTCCCCGGCGTCGCCATCACCGTCACCCCGCCGGCCAGGGCCATCGTGCACTCGCCGAGCCGCAGCGACTGGACCGCCAGGTGCAGCGCGACCAGCGACGACGAACACGCCGTGTCCACCGAAACCGCCGGGCCTTCCAGCCCGAAGGTGTAGGCCAGCCGGCCCGAGGCGACGCTCGCCGCGTTGCCGGTGGCCAGGTGACCTTCGAGGACGTCGGCCGAGCCGAGGAGCAGGGTCGTGTAGTCGTGGCTGTTCGTGCCCGCGAAGACGCCGGTCCGGCTTCCCCGCAGGGTCGCCGGGTCGAGGCCCGCGCGCTCGAAGGCCTCCCACGCGAGCTCCAGCAGGAGCCGTTGCTGCGGGTCCATCGCGAGGGCTTCACGCGGCGAGATGCCGAAGAACCCGGCGTCGAACGCGCCCGCCGCGTCGAGGAACGCGCCTTCGGTCACCGTCACCGAGCCGAGCCGCGCGGGGTCGGCGTCGTAGAGGTTCTCCAGGTCCCAGCCGCGGTCGGCGGGGAAGCCCGACACCGCGTCCGCACCCTCGGACACCAGGCGCCACAGGTCTTCCGGCGAGGCGACGCCGCCCGCGTACCGGCAGCTCATCGCGACGATCGCGATCGGCTCGTCGGCGGCCGCGGACACCGTCGTGGGAGGTGCGGCGACGGCGTCCCCCAGGACGCCGGCCCGCAGGTGCCCGGCGAGCGCCGCCGGTGTCGGCCAGTCGTAGACGAGCGTCGCGGGCAGCGCGAGGCCGGTTTCCGTGCGCAGGGCGTCCCGCAGTTCGATCGCGGTCAGGGAGTCGAAGCCGAGGTCCTGGAACGCCCGGTCCGGGGCGACGGCGGCCGCGCTGGGGTGGCCGAGCACCGCGGCGGCCTGGTCGCGGACCAGCTGCAGCAGCACGTCGCCGGCGGCGGCCGGGGACAGGCCGCGCAGCCGAGTGACGAGACCGCCGGGTTCGGCCACCGGTTCCTCGAGGACGGCTTCGGGGATGGTGGTCAGCAGCGGGCTCGGCCGCCGGGAGGCGAAGGCGGCGGTGAACCGGGGCCAGTCGACGTCGGCGACGGTCACGTTCGTGTCGCTTCCCGCAGCGTGGAGCAGGGCCGAGACGGCCGCGTCCGGATTCAGCGCGCGGAGGCCGCGGCGGAAAAGGTAGTCCTCGGCGTCGTTGTCGGCGGCCATCCCGCCGTCCGCCCACGGGCCCCAGGCCACCGCGGTAGCGGCCAGGCCGCGGGCGCGGCGGGCTTCGGCGAGCGCGTCGAGGTAGGCGTTGGCGGCGCCGTAGCCGCCCTGCTGCCCGCTGCCCCAGACGCCGGCGATCGAGGAGAAGAGGACGAACGCGTCGAGGTCGGTGTCGGCGAGGAGTTCGTCGAGGTGGCGGGCACCGGCCGCCTTGGCCGCCCAGTGGTCCGCGAAGTCGTCCACTTCGGACAAGGGGGCGGATCGGACGACGCCGGCCGTGTGCACGACGGCGGTGAGCCCGGGGCTGAATCGCTCCAGGAGGTCGGCCACGAAGTCCCGGTCCGCGACGTCGCCGGCGGCGAACGTCACCCGGGTGCCCAGCTCGGCGAGTTCCGCACCCAGTTCGGTGGCACCCGGCGCGTCGGCGCCCCGGCGCGAGACGAGCACGAGGTGGTCGGCGCCTTCGCGGGCGAGACGGCGGGCGACGTGCGACCCGAGCGCTCCGGTACCGCCGGTGACGAGCACGGTGCCACGCGGAGTCCACTTAGGACCCGCCGGAGGCGCGTGCTCGAGCCGACGACCGAAGATCCCTTCCGCGCGGAGGGCGATCTGGTCCTCGCCACCGCCGAGCAACGCCTGGAAATTCTTCGGGTCCACAGTGGACGAAACGTCGATCAGGCCGCCCCAGCGGTCCGGGTGTTCGAGCGCGGCGACGCGGCCGAGGCCCCAGACGGCGGCCTGGTCCGGATCCGGTGCGGGGTCCGCGTCGGTGACCCGGACGGCGCCCGACGTGACGCACCACAGCGGTGCGTCGATCCCGGCGTCGCCGAGGGCTCGGAGGAGGCCGATGGTCGGTTCCGGTCCGGCGCCGCTGAGCACGACGACCGGGTCGATGCCCCGCAGGTCCTCGGCGGTGACCGGGCCGTCGAGGCGCACCACGCGGCCGTCCCACCCGGCCAGGGCCGCTTCGAGCTGCGGGGACGGGTCGACGACGAGGCAGTCGCCGGCGAGGGCACGCGTCCCGGTGGGCGCCAAAGGAGTCCAGGCGATCCGGTACCGGTCGAGCTCGACGTGGTGCCGTGCGGGGCGCGGCCAGAACCGTTCGCGCTGGAACGGGTACGGGGGCAGGTCGGCCCGCGGTCCGGCGGGCAGGTGGGCCGCCCAGTCGACGGTGCCGCCGCGGACCCACATCCCGGCCAGGGCGGTCAGCAGGGTGCGTTCCTCGTCGCGGTCCCGCCGCAGCGCGGGGAAGGCCGCCCCCGGCACCATCGCGCTGAGGACGCCGTCGGGGCCGAGTTCGAGGAAGGTGCCGACACCTTCGGCTTCGAGTGCCGCGACACCGTCGGCGAACCGGACCGGTTCCCGGACGTGCCGGACCCAGTAGTCCGCCGTGAACGACGAAGCGAGAGCACCGCTCACATTCGAGAGCACCGGTATCTCGGCCGGGTGGTACTGGAGTTGTTCGACGACCGCGCGGAACTCGTCGAGCATCGGGTCCATCAACGGCGAGTGGAACGCGTGGCTCACCGACAGGCGCTTGGTCTTGGGGAACTGCGCCGCGACTTCGAGGACCGCGGACTCCTCGCCGGAGATGACCACCGACTCGGGGCCGTTCACCGCCGCGATCGAGACGCCCTCGATCAAGGTGACGGCCGGCTCCGGCGCGGCGATCGAGACCATCGCCCCGCCCGGCGGCAGCGCCTGCATCAAGGAGGCTCGGGCCGAGACCAGCGTGCACGCATCGGACAGGGACAGCACCCCGGCCACGTGCGCGGCCGCGATCTCCCCGATCGAATGCCCGGCGACGAAGTCCGGGCGTACGCCGAACGACTCGACCAGGCGGAACAGGGCGACCTCGAGAGCGAACAACGCCGGCTGGGTGAACTCCGTGCGCTCCAGGCGCTCGGCGTCGTCGAAGGCCTCGCGCAGCTCCGGCCGGAAGTGCGCGCACACTTCGTCGAACGCCGAGGCGTAGACCGGGAACCGCTGGTACAGCTCACGGCCCATCCCGATCCGCTGGGCGCCCTGGCCGGTGAACAACACCGCCAGCCGGGTGTCCTCCCGGGCTTCCCCGGTGACCACCTTGCCGTCGAGGACGACCGCGCGGTGGCCGAGGGCGGTCCGGGTGGTCAGCGTCCGGGCGATGGCCGCGGGGTCGGCCGGCACCTCGGCGAGGCGGGAAAGCTGCTCCTGCACCGCTTCCGGCGTCTTCGCCGACAGCGGCCACGGCGTCAGCGTGCCCACCGGCGCCTCCGCGGGCACGGGCTCGGCGGGCGGGACGGACTCGAGGATGGTGTGCGCGTTGGTGCCGCTGACGCCGAACGACGACACCGCGGCCCGCAGCGGCCGGTCGGCCGTCCACTCGCGCGGCTCGGTCAACAGCTCCACCGCACCGGCCGACCAGTCCACATGGGACGAAGGACGGTCGACGTGCAACGTCTTCGGGAGGACGCCGTGGCGCATGGCCATGACCATCTTGATCACCCCGGCGACACCGGCCGCCGCCTGGGTGTGGCCGATGTTCGACTTCACCGAACCCAGCCACAACGGCGTTTCCCGGTCCTGGCCGTAGGTCGCCAGCAGCGCCTGGGCTTCGATCGGGTCACCCAGAGTGGTGCCGGTGCCGTGGGCTTCGACGACGTCGACGTCCGAAGTGGACAGCCGAGCGCTGTCCAGAGCCGCCCGGATCACTCGTTGCTGGGCCGGTCCGTTGGGTGCGGTGAGACCGTTGGACGCGCCGTCCTGGTTGACCGCCGAGCCGCGCACCACGGCGAGGACGTCGTGGCCGTGGCGCCGGGCGTCCGACAGCCGCTCGACCAGCAGCACGCCGGCGCCTTCGCCCCAGCCGGTGCCGTCGGCCGCCTCGGCGAACGCCTTGACCCGGCCGTCCGGGGCGAGCCCGCGCTGGCGGCTGAACTCGACGAACGTCCCCGGCGTCGCCATCACGGTGACGCCGCCGG
>NZ_JBSGJD010000432.1:0-4475 GCF_053605405.1 Amycolatopsis sp. NPDC003861 | reverse complement strand
CCCAACGCCACATTCGCTGCGTCCCACGCACCCAACGCCACATTGGGGCGCTCGAACCCGGGCGTCGCGGCACTGGGCGTCGCGGCACTGGGCGGCCGTGCCGCTCGGTTGTGGTGCCGGGTGGGGCGGGGTCGTGTTAGCCTGTCGCCGTGCTGCGTCCGATGTTGCTTCCGCGACTCGTAACCCGGCGCGCCGGCTGAACCCAGGTTGCCGGCGTGCTGAGTCGGCGATCGCTTCTTTCCGGGACCTGGCCCCGATCTCGTTCCTTCCACACAGGAGATCCGCCATGTCCACTTCCTTCGCCGTTCCCGCGCCCCGGTCCGCCATGCTGCTGCGTCGGCGCATCGCCACCTACTTCGTCGGCGGGGCCGATGAGGTCCCCGCTCTGGTCGGCGCGCTCGGCGGGCGGCCCGTTCACGAACTGGCCGTCGACGTCAAGGACGGCGTCCGCGAAAGCAGCATGGTCTGCGCCGTCCTGCTGGCCGCCGAGGAGACCGGTCCCCTCCTGGACCGGCTGCGTGCACTGCCGTCCGTTGTCTCGGCCGAGCTCGCCTGAGGCGTTTGCCGGAGTCGGCGCCGGGTAGCCCGGCGCCATGACGGACGTCAAAACCCGGCGGAGCACCGCCCGGACCGCCGCCCTGCTGTTCGGCCTCGCGTTCCTGCTCGTGGGCGTCCTGGGGTTCGTCCCCGGGATCACCGCGGACTACGACGCCCTGAAGTTCGCCGGGCACGAGTCGGGCGCCCAGCTGTTCGGCGTGTTCACCGTGTCGGTGCTGCACAACCTCGTCCACCTGCTGTTCGGCGTGCTCGGCGTCCTCGCCGCGCGCGCCGACGGCAGTTCGCGCGCGTTCCTGATGATCGGCGGCGGGATCTACGTCCTGCTGTGGGTGTTCGGCCTCGCCATGGACCACGACAGCCCGGCCAACTTCCTGCCGATCGACAACGCCGACGACTGGCTGCACCTCGGCCTGGGCGTGGCGATGATCGCCGCCGGCATCGCGACCGCGGCCGCCGACCGGACGCGCGGCCAGTACCCCGAACCGGACAAGCAGGGCCACTGAACTCAGGGCTTCCGGCCGACGCCCGTCGCGATCTCGTGCAGCCGGTGCCGGTCCGGGGCCAGCGGGGCCGTCTCCGCGCCCGCGCCCTCCCGCAGTCCCGTCAGGAAATCCTGCAGCGTGGCCGCGGCGTCCCGGCCCGGCTGCCAGTCCAATTCGGACTCCGCGCGGGTCGTGCTCATCACCGGCAGCCGCATGACCGCGTCGAACAAGCCCGGTGACGCCGGGATCGCGTGCACCCGCCAGGCCGCCTCCACCGCGGCCCGCACCGCCGCCGCCGGCATCGGGATAGTGCGCGCGCCCAGGAGGTCCGCCGCGAACCGCGGGTCCACGACCGGGCCCGTCGCGATGTTGAACGCCCCGCGCACCGGCCGCGTCACCGCGCGGCGGACCGCGTCGGCCAGGTCGTCGGTGTGCACGATCTGGAACCGCAGCCCGCGGATGTCCGGCACCACCGGCAGCAGCCGCACCAGCGAGCCCGGCACGAACGGTCCCGCGAACAGCCGGCGCTGCTCGGTCGCGGCACTGCGCTGGAAGACGAACCCCGGCCGCATCCGGACGACGTCCAACTTCGGGTGCCGGCCCTCGAACGCGTCCAGATACCGCTCCAGATAAGCCTTTTCCCGGGTGTACGCGGCCCCGGGCCAGCCGTGCGTCGGCCAGTCTTCGGTCACCGGCTCGTCGTCCGTCCGCGGCGAGTACGCCCCGATCGACGACGTGTAGACGATCTTGGGCACGCCCGCCGCGACCGCCGCCTCGAACACCCGCATCGAGCCGAGGACGTTCGCGCGCCACGTCCGTTCCGGACGCCGGGTGGGCTGGAACAGCCACGCCAGGTGCACGACCGCGTCGGCGCCGCGCAGGTGCGGCACGAGGTCGTCGCGTTCAACGTCGGCCGTGACGACGCCCTCCGCCGGGCGCCGGGCCAGCCCGGCGATGGTTTCGACCTGCGGGTCCGCGCCCAACGCGCGCACGACCCCGGTCCCTATGTTGCCGGTCGCTCCGGTCACCACGATGCGCATCGGGGCCGGTTACCCGGGGTCCGCGCGGACAACCCTGCTATCTTCGCAGGGGAAGATCCTTTCGTGAGGAGACCAGTCGTGGCAGGTGACGTCGACATCTCCGGGTAGCCCCGGAGTCCGCAGGCCCCCGGCTCCGCCGGTGCGGGCCGCCGTCGACGTCCCCTTTTCCGCTTTCACGCCATCGAGGTCTTCGCCATGTCCGAAATCGTGCTGTCCGGCCTGTCCTTCTCCTGGCCGGACGACACCCCCGTCTTCGACCGCCTGTCCGCCACCTTCCCGAGCGGCCGCACCGGTCTCGTCGCCCCGAACGGCTCCGGCAAGACGACGCTGCTGAAGCTCGTCGCCGGCGTCCTGCAGCCCGCCGCCGGCAGCGTCACCGCCGACGGCGTGCTCGGCTACCTCCCGCAGGACCTGCCGCTGAGCGGAGAACCGTCCGTCGCCGAAATCCTCGGCGTGGCCCCGGTTCTGCGCGCCATCGCCGCCGTCGAATCCGGGGACGTCGCCGAGGAGCACTTCACCACCATCGGCACCGACTGGGACCTCGAGGAACGCACCCGCGCCCAGCTCGACCGGCTCGGCCTCGCCGACCTCGCGCTCGAACGCACCCTGAGCACGCTCAGCGGCGGCCAAATCGTTTCACTGGGCCTCGCCGCGCAACTGCTGAAACGCCCGGACGTGCTGCTGCTCGACGAGCCCACCAACAACCTGGACGCCGAGGCGCGCCACAAGCTCCACGCCGTGCTCGACGACTGGTCCGGCTGCCTGCTCGTGGTCAGCCACGACCGCGCGCTGCTCGACCGGATGGACCGGATCGCCGAGCTGCACGGCGGCGAAATCCGGTTCCACGGCGGCAACTTCACCGCCTACGAAGAGGCCGTCAAAGCCGCGCGCGAGGTCGCCGAGAAGAACATCCGCACCGCCGAGCAGGAGGTCAAGCGCGAGAAGCGGGAGATGCAGCAGGCCCGCGAGCGCGCCGCCCGTCGCGCCAGCACGGCGTCGCGCAACCTGGGCAACGCCGGACTGCCGAAGATCTTCGCCGGCACGATGAAGCGCAACGCGCAGGAGTCGGCGGCCAAGGCGGACGGCACGCACGCCGCCCGCGTCGGCGCCGCGAAGGCCAAACTCGACCAGGCCGAACGCGAACTGCGCCCCGAGCAGAAGCTCAGCCTGCAGCTGCCGCAGACCGAGGTCCCGGCCGGGCGGACGCTCTTCCTCGGCGAGGGCCTGCGCGTGCGCGGGCTCTTCGGCGACGGCGTCGACCTGGCGATCCGCGGCCCCGAGCGGATCGCGCTCACCGGCCCCAACGGCGCCGGGAAGTCGACGCTGCTGCGGCTGGTCCACGGTGATCTCGAGCCCGACGGCGGCACCCTCACCCGCGCCGACGGCCGGATCGCCTTCCTCTCGCAGCGCCTGGACCTGCTGGACGACGACCGCAGCGTCGCCGAGAACCTGGCGGCGGCCGCCCCGGCGCTGCCGGCCGACCGGCGGATGAACCTGCTGGCCCGCTTCCTGTTCCGCGGTTCCCGGGTGCACCTGCCGGTCGGTGTGTTGTCCGGCGGGGAACGGCTGCGCGCCACGCTCGCCTGCGTCCTGTTCGCCGAACCGGCACCGCAGCTGCTGTTGCTGGACGAGCCGACGAACAACCTCGACCTGGTCGGCACCGGGCAGCTGGAGAGCGCGCTGACGGCGTTCCGCGGCGCGTTCGTCGTCGTCAGCCACGACGAACGCTTCCTCGCCGAGATCGGGATCGACCGGTGGCTGCGGCTGGAGAACGGTGACGTACACGGGTGACGTCGGGCGACGGTCGCCGCGGGCCCTCCGGGATTTCTAGCGTGGTGAAGTCACCCGCTGAAAGGAACACGATGTCCGAAGTGACCTACACCGCCGTCGCCACGTCCACCGCGGAGGGCCGCAACGGCGGCCGCGCGACCTCCGACGACGGCGCGCTCGACGTCACCCTCGCCGTGCCCAAGGCTTTCGGCGGCGCGGGCGACGGGACCAACCCGGAGCAGCTGTTCGCGGCGGGCTGGGCGTCCTGCTTCGTCGGGGCCGTGCGCCGGGTCGCGGGCGCGAAGAAGGTGCCGCTGAACGACCTCGCCGTGGTCGCCGAAGTGACCCTGCACCACGACACCGAGGCCGGCGAGTTCCGGCTCAGCGCGGTGCTGCACCTGGAGGCGACGGGCATCGACCAGGCCACGGCCGACGAGCTCGTCCAGGGCGCGCACCAGGTGTGCCCGTACTCGAAGGCCACGCGCGGCAACATCGAGGTCACCCTCGACGCGACGGTCGCCTGACGCTGTCGTGAGTGGTAAGGCGGGTTAGAACCCGCCTTACCACTCACGAGGCGAACAGGTGGGTGGGGTGGATTTCTGCCGGGGGGGAACGGCGCGGGGGT
>NZ_JBSGJD010000431.1:0-4479 GCF_053605405.1 Amycolatopsis sp. NPDC003861 | reverse complement strand
GTTGGACGCACCGAACGCCACATTGGGTGCGTCCAACGCACCCAACGCCACATTGGGGCGCATCGGCGAGCCCCGGCGAGCCCCGGCCGACACCGGCGACGCGACCTCAGCGGCGGCCCAAGCCGCGGATCAGCACCATCACCGCGTCCCGCACCTCGGCCCGCGTCCGCTGCGGCCCGAACACCTGCCAGTCCAGCGCCACCACCAGCATCGTGCCGAACAGCCCGGCCGCCGCCGTCGGGATCTGCACTCCCTCCGGCAGCCGGCCGGCCTCGTCCAAGCGGGACAGCTGCTGCTTCACGATCGAGATGATCTCCTCGCGCAGCAGCGACAACGTTCCGTGCCACTGGCCCGGCGTCCGCCACAGCTCGCTCACCAGGATCTGCGAAAACCCCGGGTACTGCGCGATGAACTCCAGCGTCGTGTCGACCTGCGCCTCGATCACGTCCAGCGGATCGCCCTCGGAGACCGCCGAGCGGAGCCGGAGAGCCAGCATGTCCACGCCGTACCGCAGCAGGGCGTCGACCAGGCCGTCCTTCGAGCCGAAGTTGTAGTACACCGTGCCCTTCGCGACGCCCGCCGCCGCCGCGATGTCGTCGACCGTCAAGCCCACCAGGCCCCGGCTCTTCGAGAGCTCCAGCGTGGCCTCGAAGAGCTTCTGCTTCGTCGCGCCGCTCACAGGCTCAGCTCGGGCTTGAGGGCCGACACCGTCCACACGCGACGCTTGCGGGCGGCCAATGTGGACACCAGGATTCCGCCCACCAGATAGGCCAGCAGCACGCCGATGTCCCCGAGCAGCCGGCCCGTCGAGGCGCCGCTGTAGAACAGGTGGCGGAAGCCGTCGATCGCGTACCCCATCGGCAGCACCACGTGCAGCGGGTAGAGCGCGTCCGGGATCGTCTGCCACGGGAACGTGCCGCCGGCGCTCACCAGCTGCAGCACCAGCAGCACCAGGCCGAGGAACTTGCCGACCGCGCCGAAGAAGGCGTTGAGCGCGTGCACCACCGACGTGAACGTCAGCGACACCAGCACGGCGAACCCGATCGCCTCCAGCGGGTGGGCGATGTGGATGCCGACCAGCCACGTCACCGCGCCGAACAGGACGACCACCTGCGCGATGCCCAGCAGCGCCGAGGACAGCCAGCCGCCGACGGCGACCCGGAACGGGGCCGCGCCCGCGGTCAGTGCGCGCGTCGAGAGCGGGCGCAGAATCAGGAACAGCACGAACGCGCCGATCCAGGTGGCCAGCGAGATGAAGAACGGCGCGAGGCCGGCGCCGTACGTCCCCGCCGACGCCTCGCCGTTGGCGTTCACCGCCACCGGGTCCGCGATCGTGTTGGCCGTCGCCGAGCGGGTCGGGTCGTCGGGGTTCGGGATCTGCTTGAGCCCGGCCGCGAGCCCGTCGCGCAGCTTCACCGCGCCGTCGGCCAGCTGGTTGGTGCCGTTGACCGCGGTCTTCTCGCCGTCGCTGAGCCGGGACGCGCCGTCACGCAGCTGGTTCGCGCCGTCCGACGCCTGCGCGATGCCGCTCGCCAGCTGCGGGGACGCCGCGGCGAGCTTGGCGGCGCCGTCGGACACCTGGCGGGCGCCGTCGGCCAGCTTCGCGAGGTCGCCGTTGGCCTGCTGGATCTTGCTGTTCGCCTGGTCGACGGGGGAGCGCAGCTGGTCGGCCTTGGCCACGATCGCCTGGACCTCGGTCTCCGGCACGCCGGCACCGCGCAGGTCGGTCATGAGCTGGGTGCGGTAGCCGTCGAGCTTGCCCTGGATGTCGGACGACGCCGTCGCGGCGACCGAAGCGGCGTCGGCGACCTTCTGGTTCCCGGCGGCCACCTGCGAAGCGCCGTTGGCGAGCTGCTGCGTCTGGGAGGGGAGGGCCGCGGTGGCGCTCTTGAGCGTGCCGAGGCCGGTCGCCAGCGTCGACGAGCCGTCCGCGAGCTTCGCCGCGCCGTCGGCCAGCTGCTGCTGCCCGGACTTCAGCTGCGTGGCGCCGTCGGCGAGCTGCGCCGCGCCGGTCGAGGCCTCCTGGATCTTGGCGTAGATCGTCGAGAAGCCGACCAGGAACCGGTCCGCGGCCTCGCTGCCGACCTTCTCCGCGATCGTCTTGCGCACCTGCTCGGCGACCTGCTTGGCGATGGTGCCGGAGAGGTAGTTGTTGGCGTCGTTGGTGGTCAGCGTGATCGTCGCCTGCTGCGGCTGGAAGTTGCCGACCGACAGCAGCGCCGCGGAGAACCCGCTCGGGATGCCGATCGCGAACGAGTACTTGTCGTCGCGGACGCCGTCGCGGGCCTCCTGCTCGGACACCTCGTGCCACTGGAAGGTGCCGGACTTGACCAGCTCGTCGGTCACCTCGCGGCCGACGTTGCGCTCCTGGCCGCCGGCGTCCTTCGCGCCGGTGTCGCTGGTGAAGACCGCGGCGGGCAGCTTGTCGAGCCGGCCGTAGGGGTCGTAGTTCGCGTAGAGGTAGAAGGACGCGTAGAGCAAGGGCACCAGCACGAGCGCGACCAGCGCGAGCTTCGGCAGGGTGCCGGTGGAGAGGCGGCGCAGCTCGTTGCGCGCGATCCGGAAGGCGTTCATTCGGAGGCTCCGTCAGTGCTCTCGGTGAGCTCTTCGGTGGGTTCGGGGGGAGTGAAGTTCTGCGGCGCCGGCTGCTCGGCCGCGCCGACGAGCGCGGGGGTGAACGGCAGCGCGGACAGCGGGGTGGTCGCGGCCAGGACAACGACGGCCAGCCCGCGTCCGGCCACCTCGCGCGCCAGCCCCGCCCAGCCGTCGACGTCGCTGGTGTGCCGGTCGGGCGTGTCCAGCACGAGCACGCGCACGCCCTTGCGTTCGGCGGCGAGCTCGGTGAGCAGCCGCGTCCGCAGGGCGGGGGCGAGGTTCTCGAAGCGCGTGCCGGCGAACGGCGCGGCGTCGTGCTCGGCGAGCCAGCGGGCGACGTCCTCCTTGCCCGCCGGGCGGTGGGCCAGCGCCAGCTCCTCGCCGGCGACCACGCGCAGGGGCAGCGCGTCGTCCGGTTCGCTGACCCCGGGGGCGTCCACGACCGCGACGAGCTCGGTCAGCGGGGCGTCGACGCCCTCGGCGTGCACCGTGCCGGTGGTCGGCTTGAGCCGGCCCGCCAGCGCGAGGCCGAACGCCGTGACGCCGACACCGGGTTCGCCGTGCACGATCGCCAGGTCGCCCTCGCCGACGGTCAGTGAGGTGGGCGGCAACAAGGTGCCGTGGTGCCCTTCGAGGGACACCCGATCGGCTCGGACCTGCACGGTTTCTCCCGCTTCGCGAATTTTTGAACTGACCGGTCAGTTCAAAAACTAGACCGCGCAGGAGGAGGCGGCAAGATCACCGGACGCACGTCACACTTGTGGGTGGCTCACAGTGCAGGCCACGGCCGACTGTCGCACCTCGCCCGCCGCGGCGCAGCTCGGGCGGGGGCGCCCACGGCTTCCCCGGGCCGGAGGGTGGGTCCGGCAAAGTCACGACGGCACGTCCGACGGCGGCTCGGCTTGCGCCGCGACGAGTCATTCGCGGCACCGGGCGGATCGTGCGGGACGCCGGGCCGGATCGCTTGCCGGGTGGGGCGGATCGCCGGGCCGACCCTCGCCGGCGCCGGGTCACCGCGGCGCTTCCCCCCTCACCGGAGCGCCGATGCCGGCCGCACCTCCCACGTCGTCCACAGTGGACGATAACCCTGCCGGTGCCAGAACACCGAGGACAGCGGGTTGGTCGGGTTGTAGTAGAGGTACGTGCGGGTCGCGCCGCCCCGGTGCAGCTCCCGGTGCACGTGAGCCATCAGCGCCCGGCCGAAGCCGCCGCCGCGTTCGCCCGGCAGGGTGACGACGTTGTTCACGTACCCCCAGCGGCCGAGCGGGAGCAACTCGGCCGCCTCGCTGCCCGGTGTCGCGTCCACCCACGCGCAGTGCGCGAGCGCGCGGGTTTCGCCGTCCTCTTCGGCCACCCAGACGAGCGGCTCGGCCTCGGCGAGGGCCTTCCGCAGCGAGGGGCCCAGCAGCGCGGCGGTGTTCGCCCGGCGCGGCGCGGCGACGAGCCCGGTGTAGTCGAACGTCGCCTCGGCCAGCTTCAGCGCGCTGTCGTAGTCGTCCGGCCCGGCTCGCCGGACCGCGATCTCCGGCCGGGCCTCCGGCGGGCGCGCGGTGCGCACGCCGACCGCGGAGAGCGGGACGAGGCCGTGGTCGAGGAACGCGCGGATCGCCTCGGCGTCCCGGCTGGGCCAGACGACCACGCACGCCGAGTCGTCGCCGATCTCCTCCGCCTCCAGCCGGCCCTTCAGCGCGCGCAGCAGGACATCGACGCCTTCGGTGCCCGTGTCGCCGAAGTACGGGAAGAGCTGCCAGGTGTCCGCGGCCGACCACAGCATCGGGACGTCGCCCGGCGCGAGGCGCAGGCGCTGGAGCACCCCGCTGACCTGTGTGCCGCCCGCCGCGCCGCCGGCCCGCGGCGAGCGCCTGGACGCGGCGACCGCGGACG
>NZ_JBSGJD010000430.1:0-4579 GCF_053605405.1 Amycolatopsis sp. NPDC003861 | reverse complement strand
GCGGGTCGCGGGGCCGGCGCTCACCGAGTACGCGCACGCCCACGGCGTCGACTTCATGATCCTGCCGCCCGCCCTGCTCGACGCGATGCCGGCGGACCTCGACCTGCCGCGCGACAGCGTCCTGCTCGCCGGCACCGAACGCGTGTCGCCGGAGCTGGTGCGCCGCTGGGCGCCGGGCCGCCGGATGTTCAACGCCTACGGCCCGACCGAGGCGACCACCAACTCGACGCTCGGCGAGAGCGACCCGGCCGAGCTGGCGGACGCGACCGTCGTGCCGATCGGCATCCCGGACCCCGGCACCCGCGCCTACGTGCTCGACGCCGGGCTGCGGCCGGTCCCGCCCGGCGTGGTGGGGGAGCTGTACCTCGCGGGCTCCGGTCTGGCGCGCGGGTACCTCGGGCGGCCGGGGCTGACGGCGGAGCGGTTCGTCGCGGACCCCTTCGGTTCCGGCGGACGTCTCTACCGCACGGGTGACCTGGTGAAATGGCTGCCGGACGGGCGGCTGGTGTTCCTCGGCCGGGCCGACGACCAGGTCAAGATCCGCGGCTACCGCATCGAGCTCGGCGAGATCGAGTCCGTGCTCGCCGAGCACCCGGCCGTCGGGCAGACCGTCGTCGTCGCCCAGGACGGGCGGCTCATCGCCTACGCCGTGCCCTCGGCCGGGCGGGACGAAGACGCCGAACGGGAGCACGTCGGCGAGTGGCGCGAGCTGCACGAGAACGTCTTCACCGAAGCCGCGTCCGGCGGCCTCGAAGAGAACTTCACCGGCTGGAACTCCAGCTACGACGGCTCCGAAATCCCGCTCGGCGAGATGCGCGAGTGGCACGCGGCCACGATCGAGCGGATCCGCTCGCTGCGGCCGAAGCGGGTGCTGGAGATCGGCGTCGGCAGCGGCCTGATCCTGTCCCGGATCGCGCCGGACGCCGAAGAGTACTGGGGCGTCGACCTGTCCGAGAAGGCCATCGCCAACCTGCGGCGCGAAGTCGCGGCGACACCCTTCGCGAACAAGGTCCACCTGGCCGCGCGGCCCGCTCACGACCTCGGCGAGCTGCCGGAGTTCGACACCGTGATCATCAACTCGGTCGCCCAGTACTTCCCGAGCGTCGGCTACCTCGCCGAAGTCCTCCGCACGGCCGCGGCGCACGTCCGGCCGGGCGGGGTGATCTTCCTCGGCGACATCCGGAACCTGCGCTCGCTGCGGGCGTTCCGGACGGCGACCGAGCTGCGCCACGGCCGCCGCGACGTCGCGGCGGTGGACCAGGCGATCGCCCGGGAAGGCGAGCTGGTCCTGGACCCGGACTTCTTCATGGCCCTGGACCTCGACGGCTTCGACGACGTCGACCTGTGGGTCAAGCGCGGTCAGGCCCACAACGAGCTGACCCGCCACCGCTACGACGTCGTCCTGCGGAAGGCCCCGCGGCCCGACATCCCCGAAGAACTGGTCGTCGGATTCGACGAGCTGGAGCAGGCCTTGGCCGCCCGTCCGGCCCGGCTGCGCGTGACCGGCGTGCCGAACGCCCGGCTGTCCGGGGAACTCGCCGCCGTCGCCGCGCTGGCCGCGGGCGACGCCGGGACCGCACTGTCCTCTTTGGAGCAGCGAGATGGTGTGGACCCCGAAACGCTGCACGAACTCGGCGAGCGGCACGGCTACCGTGTGGACGCGACCCTCACCGCGGACGAGGGCGCGCTGGAAGCCGTGTTCACGACCGGGCCGCCACAGCGGGTCTACCGCGGCCGCCCGACCCGGGTCCCCCTGGAAGCGCTGGGCAACCACCCGGCCGGGCAGCGGGACACGAACGCGCTGGTGACGGCGCTGCGGGCGCACGTCCGCGATCGGCTGCCGCAGTACATGGTGCCGTCGGCGTTCGTGCTCCTCGACCGGCTCCCGCTGCTGGCCTCCGGCAAACTCGACCGGCGGGCCCTGCCGAGCCCGGACCAGCAGGCGGCCACCGCCGGCCGGGCCCCGCGGACACCGGTCGAAGAAGTCCTGTGCGGGCTGTTCGCCGAGGTCCTCGACACCGCGTCGATCGGCGTCGACGACGACTTCTTCGCCCTCGGCGGGCATTCGCTGATGGCGACCCGCCTGGTCGCCCGGCTGCGCGCGGTCTTCGGCGTCGAGCTGCAGGTGCGGTCGGTGTTCGAGACACCGACGGTCGCCGGGCTCGCCGCCCTGCTGGCCGGCGCGGACGCCGGACAAGCCCGGCCCGCCCTGGTGCGCGCCGACCCGCGGCCGGACGTGCTGCCGCTGTCGTTCGCCCAGCAGCGGCTGTGGTTCCTGCACCGCCTGGAAGGCCCGTCGGCGACGTACAACATGCCGGCGGCGGTCCGGCTGACCGGCGCCCTCGACGTCGACGCGCTGCGCACGGCGCTGTCCGACGTCGTCGAGCGCCACGAAGCCCTCCGCACGGTCTTCCCGGACATTGACGGGGAAGCCCGGCAGCTCGTCCTCGCCGACGTCTCAGTCCCGCTGCCGATCCGCGCGGTCACCGAAGCCACGCTCGCCGACGCGGTGTCCGAAGCGGCGAGCATGGTCTTCGCGCTGGAGTCGGAGCTCCCGCTGCGGGCGCAGCTGCTGCGCCTGGGGGCCCGGGAGCACGTCCTGGTGCTGGTGTTCCACCACATCGCCTCCGACGGCTGGTCGACCGCGCCGCTGTGGCGGGACCTCGCGACGGCCTACACCGCCCGGTGCGCCGGCGGACGTCCACAGTGGACGCCGTTGCCGGTGCAGTACGCGGACTACACGCTGTGGCAGCGGGACGTCCTCGGCGAGCCGGTGATCGAACCGCAGCTGGCCTACTGGCGCGAAGCCCTCGCCGGCCTGCCCGAGCGGATCGAGCTGCCCACCGACCGGCCGCACCCGGCAGAGGCGTCCTACCGCGGCGAGCAGTTCGCCTTCGGCTGGGACGCCGGGCTCCACAGCGGACTGGTCGAGCTGGCCCGCGCCTGCGGGGCCAGCGTGTTCATGGTCGTGCACGCCGGGCTCACCGCGGTGCTCACCCGGCTCGGCGCGGGCACCGACATCCCGCTCGGCACGTCCATCGCCGGGCGCACCGACGCCGCCCTCGACGACCTCGTCGGGTTCTTCGTCAACACCCTGGTCCTGCGCGTGGACACGAGCGGCGACCCGTCGTTCCGCGACCTCGTGGCCCGGGTGCGGGACCGCAGCCTCGACGCCTACGCCCACCAGGACGTGCCGTTCGAACGCCTGGTCGAGACGCTCAACCCGGTCCGGTCCCTCGCCTACCACCCGCTGTTCCAGACGATGCTGGCCTGGCAGAACAACGCCGTCGCCGACCTCGCCCTGCCGGGGCTCGCGGTCGCGGAGGAACCGGTCCGAACCGGTACCGCGCGCGCCGACCTGACGTTCTTCGTCGGCGAGCGGCCCGGGCACCAGGCCGGCATCCGCGGCACGGCGGAGTACAACAGCGACGTCTTCGACCGCACGAGCGTCGAGGCGCTTCTGGAACGGCTGCGGACGCTCCTGACGGCGGTGGTGGCCGACCCGGACACCCGGATCGGCGCTGTCGACCTGCTCACCGCCGCCGAACACGACCAGCTCGCCGCCGACCCCGCGACCCCGCTGCCCGCGGAGACGACCGCCGAGCTGTTCGCCGCCCAGGTCGCCCGGACGCCGGACGCCCTCGCCTTGACGTTCGGCCCTGAGCGGCTCAGCTACGCCGAGCTGGATACGCGGGCCACGACCCTCGCCCGGGCGCTGCTCGCGCGGGGCGCGGGGCCGGAACGCGTGGTGGCGGTCGCGCTGCCGCGCTCGGTGGACCTGGTCGTCGCGCTCCTGGCCGTGCTCAAGACCGGCGCCGCCTACCTGCCCGTGGACCTCAACCACCCGGCCGAGCGCATCGAGCTGATGCTCACCGACGCGGCCCCGCACCTGGTCGTCGCCGAAGACGGCCTCCGCTCAGGGGTCGTGAGTGATAATGAGGGTTCTAACCCGACTTACCACTCACGACCAGCCACGGCAGACAACCTGGCGTACGTGATCTTCACCTCCGGCTCCACCGGACGCCCGAAGGCCGTCGCCGGAACCCAGCGGGCGCTGGCCAACCGGCTGCACTGGGGCCGGGACCTCGCCCGGGGCGTGCGCGTGGCCAAGAGTGCGCTGACGTTCATCGACGGTTCCACCGAGCTGCTCGGCGGCCTCGTCGCGGGCGATCCGGTGGTCCTCGCCGACGACACCACGGCCACCGAACCCCTGGCACTGGCCGGCTTTGTCCGCGAGTCCGGCGCTCAGGTGCTCACCGTCGTCCCGAGCCTCCTCGACACCTTCGCCGAGGACGCCCCGGCGGGCGCGTTCGACACGGTGACCACCTGGATCACCAGCGGCGAACCGCTTTCCGACGCCCTGGCCGCGAAGGTCGCGGCCCGGTGGCCGTCGGCGAAACTGGTCAACCTCTACGGCTGCTCGGAAGTCGCCGGCGACAGCCTGGCCCAGGTCTGCGGCCCGGTGGCCATCGGGCGGCCGGTCGCGAACACCCGCGCGTACGTCCTCGACGCGGCGTTGCGCGGCGTCATGCTTCGAACAGCGCGCCCACCTCGGCCAGTGCCGCGTCGAACTCCTCAG
>NZ_JBSGJD010000429.1:0-4600 GCF_053605405.1 Amycolatopsis sp. NPDC003861 | reverse complement strand
CCTCCGCGGCGCTGCTGGCGCTGGGCACCGTGGCGGTGTTCCCGTTCGAGATGGACACGATCGTCCGATTGTCCGGCGAACGCCTGGTGGCAACCCACTACGGGTTCTACAACACCGTGGTCGGGGTCGGCATCCTGCTGGGAAACCTGGCCACCGGAACCGTCTTCGACCTGGCCCGGGCGGCCGGCTGGCCAGAGTTGCCGTGGCTCGGCCTGTTACTGATCGGGGCTGTGTGCGCCTTCGGGCTGCGCAGGCTCGATCGCGGCGGCCGGCTGGACTGCCAGGTGCCTGAGGACGTGCTGGTTGGCTGAACCGGGACCGGGGCGGCACGTCGCGTGCCGCCCCGGTCGCCGGTCAGGAGGTGGGCCTGGTCGCGCCCGCGTACTGGCTCTGCAGCGGCGAGATCTTCACGACGTCGCCGCTGGTCGGCGCGTGGACCATCTTGCCGTCACCGAGGTACATCCCGATGTGGGAGACCGGCGAGTAGTACGCGACGAGGTCGCCGGGCTGCAACTGGCTGCGCGGCACCGGCGTCCCGTATTGAGCCTGGGCCGCGCTGTTGCGCGGCAGGGTGATGCCCGCCTGCTTGTAGGCCCACAGCAGCAGACCGGA
This sequence comes from Amycolatopsis sp. NPDC003861, assembly GCF_053605405.1. Taxonomy (NCBI): domain Bacteria; kingdom Bacillati; phylum Actinomycetota; class Actinomycetes; order Pseudonocardiales; family Pseudonocardiaceae; genus Amycolatopsis; species Amycolatopsis sp. NPDC003861. The sequence goes on along the minus strand of NZ_JBSGJD010000429.1, from coordinate 3,988 downwards.
GCAGTCGAACGAGTTCGGCCCGGTCGCGCCCCACACGTAGGGCTTGCCCAGCTTGCTCAGCGCCGCGTTCAGTGCCGTCTGCGCGGCCGCGGTCGGTGCCTTGAGGCCGGGCGCTGCGCCGCCGGTGTCGCGCTGGGCGGCCTTGTCGGAGGCGCTCAGGTTGCCGTTGGCCGCCTTGAGCTGCTTGATCTGGTCATCAAGGCCCTTTTGCTTGGCCTTGATGTCGTCGGTCAGCTTGGCCGCGGCGTCCCGCGCGTCCTGCGCGCGCTTGGCGGCGTCGGTCGCCTTGGCGGTGGCGTCATTGGCCTGCTGAACGGCGCCCGTGAGGTTGTCCATCGCGCCGTTCTTCTGCGTCGCGATGACCTCCAGCGCCGAGGAGCGGTCGAGGAAGTCCTGAGTGGACGTCCCGGCCAGCAGCGCGGACAGCTTGTTCAGCTGGACGCCGCTGGTGAACGACGCGCCGGCGAACTTGTCCACTTCGGTCTGGTACTTCTTCTGGTTCTCGGCCGCCTGGGCCGCCTGGTTCTTCGCGGCGTCGGTGTCGCCGGTGGCCTTGTCGAGCTCGCGCTGCTTCGCGTCGAGGTCGCCTTGGGCCTTGAGCAGGTCTTCGTTCAGTTTCTCCGCCTGCGCGGCCAGCTCGCGGTACTTCGTGAGGGCGTCGGAGCCGGTGGGTGGGGCTTGGTGGACGGGGACGGGGGCGGCGGTGGCCGAGGGGAGGCCGACGGTGACGAGGGTGATCACCGATGCCGCGGCGAGAACGCCGGACATCACGCGCCTGATGGGTTGCGACTGCACGGTCGCGGGGCTCTCCTTTGCTAGTAGGCCGCCGGACCGGGGAGAAGCGAGCGGCGGGGGAGCCCGCTTCTCCGAGAACCGGCCGTACACAGGGCGCGTTGCGTCGTGTCAGGTAACGCAGACGCTGGTCGTCCGGTTCCGCCGGCAGCGATCTCTTGGCGCCGTCGTGGTCGACGGCTTCGGGCTGCGAGATCTCGGACAGATTACGAACCGCTAGGCTTCCCGTCTACCTTGTGCGGCAAGAAATTCTGACTTGTACGAATCGTGGTGGGGGGTTCACACTCAGCTACTACGTGTTATAGTAGGGTGGGTGTCCACTGGGGGGAGCTGTCGATGCCGGTGGACGGGCAAGGCGTGCTCGACGAGCAGGTCGTGATCGTCGAGGGCTCCATTCCAGACTCGAGCTGGACCGTGGTGACGGTGATCGTCACCCTCGTCTTGTTGTGCGTCATCGCCGTTATCCAGCGGTATAAGCGATCCTGATAAAATACTGTCTTTGTGAGGCTGGCTCTGTCGGTCTCTTCTTGCTTGATGCCGTGTCCGGGCTGAAATCCTCGTCGTTGTAGACCTTGCTGCCTTACCGTCGATCACATGGTGCTCGGGGTGACGCGGCCTTTACAGGGTCGGATTCTCGTCGTGGTCGGCGTTGCAGTGGTCGTGGTGTGTTCGGTGGTCGGCGTCGTGCGGGCGTTCGTTCCGAACGGCATGGGGATGGCAGGTCCGCACGGAATGCCGCTCACGGAGATGCCGGAGATGTTCCTTGCCGGCGCGGGCATTTTGCTGGCTGTCGTCGGCATGCTGCTTCGGACGCCGCGCGTCGTCGCCGCTGGTGCGGTGCGCGGCCGCCGCGTGGTGGCGGCTGTCGCGACGGCGGCCTTGACGATCGATGTGAGCAAGACCTCAACACTCGGGTTCGTGATTCCCGGCATGCGGGCCGAGTACGGCATCGGTGCATCCGCGGCGGCGATGCTGGCGGTAGGCGGATTGAGCGGCACCGCGACCGGGGCGCTGGTGTTCAGCCGACTCTCTGAACATATCGGCCGCCGAGGCTCGTACCTGCTGGCCACGCTCGGGTTCACCGCGACCAGCATGTGCGGCTGCATGCCAACTTTTGCCGGCAATGTAGTGATGTGTTTCCTGATGGGGATCGCGGTCGGCGGCCTGGCTCCGCTGCTGGTGACGATGCTCGCCGACCTCTTTCCCGGTGGTGTGCGCGGTCCAGCCGTTGCGGGCTTGTCGATGGTGGCCACGGCGATCGGCTACCTGGTCGCGTCGAGTTCGGCCTTGTGGCTAGAACCGACGTACGGGTGGCGGGTTCTGTGGTTAATTGGCACCCCGGCAGGCATTCTGCTCGCCGCGGTCGCGGTGCTGGTGCCCGAACCGACGCGCACGGAACAGCCCGCCGCGACCGGCGAGGTCGTCGCGTCCCAGCGGGGGTTTGCCGCCCCGCTGCAGTGGCTCAACGCCGGGGTGATCGGGCTGATGACCTTCGGACTCACCACCTGGGTCCCGACCTTGGCGAGGACCGGCGGGCTGGCTACGAGCACGGCGAACGCGCTGTTGACCGCCGTCGCCGCGTTCATGGTGCCCAGCGCCCTTTTGCTCACGTTGGCCTACCGGCGCGTCGGAGCCATTCCGCTGGTCGTCCGGATGGCATTCGGCACGGCCATCGCTCTCCTCGCGCTGGCAGCGTCCGGGGTCACAGCATCGCTGGCTTGGCTATCGGCATCGGTACTGGCGGTCGCGTTGTTCTCGGTCAACACGATGGCAGCAGTCTTCCTTCCGGTATCGGCGGACCTCGCCGATTCGCGTCGTCGCGGCAGGGTGACGGGGACGGTGTCGTTCTTCAACCGCCTCGGCGGGTTACTCGGCCCACTGGTTCTAGCGCTGATCGTCTCGTCGGTCACGGACGTCCTATGGGCGGTGGCCGCACTGGCTCTGTCCTGCGGAGCAGTCGCGTGGTTCACTGGCCGTCGGCACCGCCGCGCCAGTCGAGGCAAGCGATCGGTGGACGAGGTATTCGGCCAGCTGTGACTTTACGCATTAGTGCACTAACATATTTACGCACATTAGAGTGACGGCGGATACGAACTGGATCTCGTTGAACCCGGCCCTGGCCGCCGCGAGACACATCGCGGGTGAACTCTGGAGACCGTTGCTTATCCGCCGACGGCGCTGTTCTCGTCCCTCGCGGTGAGGAGGTCCTCGCGTGCGCGGGCAACGCGCGAGCGGATGGTGCCGATGGGGCAGTCACAGACCTCGGCGGCTTCGTCGTAGGAGTAGCCGAGCAGCTGGGTCAGGATGATCGCTTCACGACGTTCGAGGTCGAGCCCGTCCAGCAGCAGGCCCAGCTCGACGACGTCTTCGAAGCCCGCGCCCGTTGTCCGCCGGGCCGACTCGGTTTCGACGGCGGTCTCCCAGTCCTGCCCGTCGGAGCGGGGCCGGGCGGATCGCGCGCGAAAATGGTCGACGACCACTCGGCGGGCGATCGCCAGCAGCCACGTCCGGGCAGACGACCGTCCCGCGAACCGTGCCAGCGCGGTGACCGCGCGGGCGTAGGTCTCCTGGGTGAGGTCCTCGGCGACCGCGGCCCCGGCCAAGTGGACGATGAACCGCCAGACGTCGGCTTGAGTCGCGCGGATCCACAATTCGAAGGCGTGCTGGTCGCCGCGGGCGGCGTCGAGCGCGAGCGCGGTGATCCGCTCGTCATCGCGGTTCCTGCCGGTCGTCACGAGCAGACACCGTAGCCGACACCGGTGGGAACTCCGGCGGCCCGGTGACCGACCATTGGAGTGTGAACTGCTCTGACTTGCGCGAATCGCTCTCGGCCCGGATCGACGGGGAGCAGCCCGTGGTGGCCGCCGACGCCCTCGACCGTCACCTGGCCGGCTGCCCCGCGTGCCGGGCCTGGCAGGAGGAGGCGACCGCGCTGCGCCGCGCGACCCTGGTCCGGGAAGCGCCGCGGGTCCCGGACCTCACGGCGCGGATCCTGGCCGAGGTGCCCGCACCCCAGCCCCAGCAGTGGGGCCTGCGGCTGGCCCTCGGCCTGGTGGCGCTCGTGCAGAGCGGCCTCGGCCTGGCCGAACTGCTGGGCACCGACGTCGGCGACGCCGGCCACGGCGGCCTGCTCGCCGCGGCGCACCTCGGCAACGAGAGCGCGGCCTGGAACGTCGCCGTCGGCATCGGGCTGCTG
>NZ_JBSGJD010000428.1:0-4617 GCF_053605405.1 Amycolatopsis sp. NPDC003861 | reverse complement strand
CAGCGACCCCACCAAGCTGATCGAGATCGTCGAGATCGGCAAGCAGCTGCTGATCACCCGCGGCGCGCTGACCACCTTCAGCGTCGCCAACGACCTGGCCAAGTACTTCGCCATCCTGCCCGCGATGTTCACCGGCATCTACGCCCAGCTCGGCGGCCTGAACATCATGCACCTGGCCACGCCGAAGTCGGCGATCCTGTCGGCGGTCGTCTTCAACGCGCTGATCATCGTCGTGCTGATCCCGCTGGCCCTGCGGGGGGTGCGGTACAAGCCGTCGTCGGCTTCGGCCCTGCTGCGGCGCAACCTGCTCGTCTACGGCCTCGGCGGGATCGTCAGCCCCTTCCTCGGGATCTGGCTGATCGACCTGCTCGTGCGCCTCATCCCTGGAATCGGGTGACTTCCGTGAACACACTCGTCAAGCAGACCTGGGCCGGGCTGCGCGTCCTGCTCGTCATGACCGTCCTGCTCGGCATCCTCTACCCGCTGGCCGTCTGGGCCATCGCCCGCATCCCCGGCCTGGAGGGCAACGCCGAAGGCTCGATCGTCACGCAGAACGGCCAGGCCGCCGGCTCGTCGCTGATCGGCGTCGACCCGGTGCCCGCCGATCCGGCGCACGACCCGTGGTTCCACAGCCGGCCCTCGGTGGTCACGCCCGAACTGCCGTCCGGCGCGTCTAACAAGGGCCCGTACGACGAGGACCTCGTGAAGACCATCGGCGAGCGCAAGGACGCCATCGCGAAGCGTGAGGGCGTGTCACCCGCTCAGGTCCCGCCGGACGCGGTGACGGCGTCCGGCTCCGGCCTCGACCCGGCGATCAGCGTGGCCTACGCCGACCTCCAGGCACCGCGGGTCGCGCGGAACACCGGCCTGCCCCTCGACCGGGTGAAGCAGCTGATCGAGCAGAACACGAGCGGGGCCGGGATCGGTGTCCCCGGGGTGGATGTGCTCCCGCTCAACTTGGCCGTGCGCGCGGCGGCCGGAGGGGCACACTGACACCGTGACCACGGAGAACAGGCCGCGCCGGGGAGAGCTGAGGATCTACCTCGGCGCGGCTCCGGGCGTCGGCAAGACCTTCGCCATGCTCGGCGAAGCGCGCCGGCGCCTCGACCGCGGCACCGACGTCGTGGTCGGGCTGGTGGAGACGCACGGCCGCGAGAAGACCGCGGCACTGCTCGAGGGCCTCGAAACCGTTCCGCGACGCCGCGCCGAGCACCGCGGCCGCGTCTTCGACGAGATGGACGTCGACGCCATCCTCACCCGCGCGCCCGAGGTCGCCGTCATCGACGAACTGGCGCACACCAACGTGCCGGGATCGCGCAACGCCAAGCGCTGGCAGGACGTCGAAGAACTCCTCGACGCGGGCATCGACGTGCTTTCCACGGTCAACGTGCAGCACCTGCAGAGCCTCAACGACGTCGTCGAGCGGATCACCGGCGTCACCCAGCAGGAGACCGTGCCGGACGAGGTCGTCCGCCGCGCCGAACAGCTGGAGCTGGTCGACATCACGCCCGAGGCGCTGCGCCGCCGCCTCGCGCACGGCAACGTCTACCCGGCCGAGCGGATCGACGCCGCGCTCGGCAACTACTTCCGGCCCGGCAACCTCACCGCGCTCCGCGAACTGGCGCTGCTGTGGGTGGCCGACCAGGTCGACGTCGCCCTCCAGCGCTACCGCGCCGAGCAGCGGATCACCGACACGTGGGAGGCGCGCGAACGCGTGGTCGCCTCGATCACCGGCGGCCCGGAGAGCGAGACGCTCATCCGCCGGGCCAGCCGGATCGCCACCCGCGCCGGCGCCGAACTGCAGGTGGTGCACATCCTGCGCGGCGACGGCCTGGCCGGGATCAGCCCGGCCGCGATGGCCCGCTACCGCAAGCTCGCCGAAGAGGTGGGCGCGACGTTCCACACGGTCGTCGGCGACGACGTCCCGGGTGCGCTGCTGGACTTCGCCCGCGGGGTCAACGCGACCCAGCTGGTGCTCGGCACCTCGCGGCGGTCCCGGGTGGCGCGGCTGTTCGACGAGGGCATCGGCGCCGCGGTGGTCCGCCGGTCGGGGCCGATCGACGTGCACATGGTCACCCACTCCGAGGCCGGCGGGCGGCTGCGGACCGGGCTGACCGCGAGCCCGCTGGGGCTGTCGCGGCTGGTCACCGGCTGGGTGCTGGGCATCGTGCTGCCGGTGCTGGTCACCCTCGTCGGCGTCTTCATCCCGAGCGGGCTGGACTTCGCCACCGACGTCATCGCCTACGTCCTCGCCACGGTCGTCGTCGCCCTGGTCGGCGGCCTCGGCCCGGCGCTGGTCGCGGCCGTGCTCGGCGCCGGGCTGCTCAACTTCTTCTTCACGCCGCCGCTGTACACGCTCAACGTGCACACCCCGCAGAACCTGGTGACGCTGATCGCGATGGTCGTGGTCGCGGTGCTGGTCGCGCTGGTCGTCGACCAGGCGGCGCGCCGGGCCGCGCAAGCCGCGCTGGCCCGGACCGAGGCGGCCCTGCTGGCCTCCTACGCCCGGACCGTGCTCACCCACGCGAACCCGATCGAGCGGCTGCTGGCGAAGGTCCGCGAGAACTTCGCGCTGACTTCGGTGACGCTGCTGGAGAAGCAGGACGGGGTGTGGCAGTGCGTGGCGACCGCGGGGGAGCACCCGTGCGCGGACCCGGACGAGGCCGACGTCGACATCGCCGTCACCGCCGACGTGCACCTGACGCTGCGCGGGCGGGCCCTGCCGGCGGCCGACCGGCGGGTCCTCGAAGCCGTGGCCGGGCAGGCGCTCCTGGCCCTGCGCCAGCAGCGGATGGCGGCCGCGGCGGCGCGCGCCGAGCGCAAGGCCGAAGCGACCGAGCTGCGCACGACGCTGCTCTCGGCCGTCGGGCACGACCTGCGGACGCCGCTGACGTCGATCAAGGCGTCGATCGGCAGCCTGCGGGCCGCGGACCTGAATCTGTCCGAAGAGGACACCGCCGAGCTGATGGAGGCCATCGAGCTGTCCGCCGACCGGCTCGCCGGGCTGATCGACAACCTCCTCGACTCCTCGCGCCTGGCCACCGGGGCGGTCCGCCCGCACCTGCGCCCGGTCGGCTACGACGAGGTCGTCGCGCACGCCTTGTCCAATGTGGACAACTCGGACGAGGTCGTGGTCGCGATCGACGACGAGCTCCCGTCGGTGCTGGCCGACCCGGGCCTGCTGGAACGGGTGGTGGCCAACGTCCTGGACAACGCCCTGCGCCACGGCGGCGCCCCGGTGTCGGCCCGGGCCAGCGCGCACTCCGGCCAGGTCGAGCTGCGGATCGTCGACCACGGCAAGGGCCTGCGCAAGGGAGCGGCGGATTCGGCGTTCGCGCCGTTCCAGCGGCTCGGCGGCGACCGGGACACGACACCGGGCGTCGGGCTCGGTCTGTCGGTGGCGAAGGGGTTCACCGAGGCGATGGGTGGGACGATCCGCGCCGAGGACACCCCGGGCGGCGGGCTGACGGTCGTGGTGTCGCTGCCCGCGTTCAGTGTGGAGTTCGAAGAGGAGGGGGTGCGATGAGCGACCCGGGGGCCACCGTGCTGGTGGTGGACGACGAGCCGCAGATCGTGCGGGCGCTGCGGATCAACCTGACCGCCCGCGGCTACAAGGTGATCACCGCGCACGACGGCACGGCCGCGTTGAAGGCGGTCGCCGAGACCAAGCCGGACGTGGTCGTGCTGGACCTCGGCCTGCCGGACCTGGACGGCACCGAGGTGATCGCGGGCCTGCGCGGCTGGACGACGGTCCCGATCATCGTGCTGTCCGCCCGCGGCGACTCGGCGGACAAGGTCGAGGCCCTCGACGCCGGCGCCGACGACTACGTGACCAAGCCGTTCGGCATGGACGAGCTGCTGGCCCGCCTGCGCGCGGCGGTCCGCCGGTCCGCGGTGGCGGGCGCGGACGGCGCGGACGCGGTGGTGGACACGGCGTCGTTCAGCGTCGACCTGGCGGCGAAGAAGGTCCGCCGCCACGACGGCGTCGAAGTCCACCTGACGAAGACGGAGTGGGGCGTGCTGGAGCTGCTGGTCCGCAACCGCGGCCGGCTGGTGGCGCAGAAGCAGCTCCTGCACGAGGTGTGGGGCCCGTCGTACGAGACGGAGTCCCACTACCTGCGGGTGTACCTGGCCCAGCTGCGGCGCAAGCTGGAGCGGGAGCCGTCGCGGCCCCGGCACCTGCTCACCGAACCGGGCATGGGGTACCGCTTCGAGGTCTGACCCGGTGGGTATCCCTCCGGCGTGACCGAGGTGACGAAAGGCCGGATGCCGGCCAAGGTGGCGTTGGGGCTGGCGGTGTTGTGGAGCGTGTTCACGGTCGCCGCCGTGGTGCTCGCCCTCGGCTGGGAAGCGACCGGGTGGCGGCAAGCGCTCCGGTTCGTGTGGCCGGCCGGCGGGGTGCTGGCGGCCGCGTTCTACTGGGTCCGGTACTTCCGGGTGCGCCGGAGCGGAAGCCCGCCCCGGACTTCCGGGGTCTGAAGCCGGGCCCGGCCGCACTCGCCGGTTCCTTCGCCGACGACCTGCGCCGTCGCGTTCGGTGCGTCCAGCGCACCCAATGTGGCGTTCGGTGCGTTGGACGCAACCAACGCCACATTGGGGCGCTGGGGGCTAGGCCGG
>NZ_JBSGJD010000427.1:0-4675 GCF_053605405.1 Amycolatopsis sp. NPDC003861 | reverse complement strand
GTCAGACGCACCGAACGCCACATTGGGTGCGTTGGACGCAACCAACGCCACATTGGGGCGCTTTGGGGCTCAGCCGTTGGCGGCGATGTCCGCGAGGACCGCGGCGATCGAGCGGACCGGGACGCCGGTGCCGCCCTTGCCGGTGTAGCCCCACGGGCCGCTGGTGTTGAACGACGGGCCCGCGATGTCGATGTGGACCCAGTCGAGGCCGTCGGCGACGAACTCGCGCAGGAAGATGCCGGCGGCGAGCATGCCGCCCCAGCGGTGGCCGGTCACGTTGGCGAGGTCGGCCAGGCGCGAGTCGAGGTCGGCGCGCAGTTCCTCCGGCAGCGGCATGGCCCAGCCGTTCTCGCCGGTGGCCTGCATGATCGCGGCGACGCGGTCGCGGAAGTCGTCCGAGCCCATCACGCCGGCGGTGCGGTTGCCGAGCGCGACGACCTGGGCGCCGGTCAGCGTCGAGGTCTCGATCAGGTAGTCCGGGTTCTCCTCGGCCGCGCGGACCATGGCGTCGACCAGGACCAGCCGGCCCTCGGCGTCGGTGTTGAGGACCTCGACGGTCTTGCCGCCGTACATGGTCAGCACGTCACCCGGGCGGTACGACGTCCCGGACGGCAGGTTCTCCGCCAGCGGGATGTGCGCGACGACTTCCAGCGGGTACTTCAGCTTCGCGGCCAGCACGACCGAGGCGAGCACGCCGGCGGCGCCGGACATGTCCGAGGTCATGTGGTCCATGTTCGCGGCGGGCTTGAGCGAGATGCCGCCCGAGTCGAACGTGATGCCCTTGCCGACCAGTGCGACCTTCTTGGCGGCCTTGGCCGGCTTGTAGCCGATGCGCACCAGGCGCGGCTGGCGGGACGAGCCGCCGCCGACGCCGAGGATGCCGCCGAAGCCCTTGCGCTTGAGGGCCTTTTCGTCGAGCACCTCGAACTCGAGGCCGTTGTCCTCGGCCAGCTTCTTCGCGCGGTCGGCGAAGGAGGCCGGGTAGAGGTCGTTCGGCGGGGTGTTGATCAGGTCGCGGGCGACGATGACGGCCTCGGCGATGGTGCCGGCCGCCTTCAGGGTCGCCTTGTGCTCGCGGGCGGTGCCGCCGGCCGGGCTCGCGAAGTCGGCCTTGGCCAGCGGGGCGTCGCCCTTCTCCGAGCGGTAGTCGGTGAAGACGTAGGAGCCGAGGACAAGGCCCTCGACGGCGGCCTGCAGGTCGAGCTCGGACAGCGTCACGAACGCGCGGTCGGTGCCGGCCAGCGCGCGGCCGGCGGCGCCCGCGGCGCGGCGGACCTGCTCGGGGGTGATGGCGTCGCCCGCCTTGCCCAGGCCGACGGCGAGCACCACGGCGGCCGGGAGCTTGCCCAGGGTCGGGACCTTGACGACCTCTTCGGCCTTGCCGCTCGCGCCGAGGGTGGCCAGCAGGCCGGCGAGCCGGCCGTCGAAGGCGGCGTCCACAGCGGCGGCGCCGGGGGCGAGCACGGGACCGTCCTCGCCGGCCACGGTGCCGACGACGACCACGTCGGCGCGCGTCTTGGCCAGTGCCTCCCCGGTGTTGTCGGACAGGGCGAGCTTGGGCACGGTCACTTCTGGCTCCTCGCGCGTTCTCGTGTGGCACCGGGCGCCGGCCCGGCCGGGATCGTGAGCCATGCTAATGACGACCTGACCACGGGTGAACACAGGGCGAGGGAGGGCCGCGTGCGGCTGGGTGGCGGGCTGCTGGTGGTGCTGGCGGCGGCAGCGGCGGGCGCGGGCTGGTGGCTGCTCGCCGGGCTCGTGCTCGCCGCGGTCGCGGCGGGCGTGACGGCGAGGGTGCCGGAACCGGGCGATGCCCTGGTCGACCGGGTGGTGGTCGCCGTCGCGCGACTGTCCGAAGTGGCCGTCTACGCGATCGCGTTCGGCGCCTACGTCGTCCCGGCGCACCGCGAACTCGCGGCCGCGGCGTTCGTGGTGGTCGTCGCCGGGGCCGGGTTCGCCGGCCTGAAGATCCCGACGATCGTCGTACGGATCACCGGCGTGCTGCTGCTCGCCGCGGGGCTCGTGCTGGTCGCGGTCTGCGTGGCCGTGCCGCCGGTGGGGACGGCGGACGCCCTCCGGCCGCCGGACTTCGCGGGCGTGCTCGTCGCCGCGGTGCTGGTGCTGCCGTTCCTGCGGCCGCGCGGACGGGAGAACCCGGGGTTGCGAGTGCTGCTGCTCGGGGCGCTCGCCGTCCTGGTCGCCTTCGCCGCGCTCTACCAGCTCGGCGCGGTGCGGCTCGGGCTGTCGCTCACCTCGCTGCGCGACCTGCTCTCCGCCGCCGACGCGGACGCGCTGCAGCCGATGCTCACGGTCGTCGCCGTGGTCGCCACCGTGGTGCCTGCCCTGGCCGCCGGGACCGACGTCCGGACGCGGCTCGGGGTGCCGGGGATCGCCGGGCTCGTCGTCGCCGCGGCGGCCGCGTACCTGCTGCCGGTGCTGCCCGTGCTGGTGATCGCGGGGCTGGTGACCGTGTTCGAGCTGCTACTGGGCGTACGCGCACGCAGGTACAGTGAGACCCGTGAGTGATCGACGCTGGCGGCCGGGGGAGACCGTGGTCGAGCGGTTCCACCGGCCCGACGGCTCGATCGGCCAGGTCCACCCGCTGCGCGTCCTCGAGGACGACGGCCGCGTCCTGCGGGCGTGGCTGCCGGCCGGAACGCCGATCGTCGGCAGCCGGCTCGCCGACGGCCGCCTGATGCGGGACGCCCCGCTGGAGCAGCGGTTCCGCATCCCGCGGGTGCCGGTCGCCGACTCCTGGCACGGCGCGTCGACGCTGCGCCGGATCCCCGAAGACGAGTGGTCGTCGGTCTGGTGGTTCTTCGACCTCGAGGGCCGGTTCAAGAACTGGTACGTCAACCTGGAGATCCCGCTGGGCCGCACGGCGGGCGCGGTCGACCGGATCGACGGCGTGCTCGACGTCGTCGTCGAGGCCGACGGCCGCTGGCGCTGGGACGACGAGGACGAAGCCGAGGCCGCCCTGGAGGTCGGCCGCCTGACGCTCGAGCAGTTCGACCGGCTGCGCGCCGAAGGCGAGCGGATCGGCGCGCTGGCCGAGCGCGGGAGCTATCCGTTCGACGGCACGGACATCGACTTCCGCCCGGACCCGGGCTGGCCGGCGCCGGAGCTGCCGCCCGGCCTCAGCCCGCGGTCAGGAGAAGGATCAGCGCCAGCACGGCGTTGACGACCGCGAGGATGACGACCGACTTCGTCGGCAGCACCTTCGGGAACGCCTTGCCGTGGATCTTCCGCCACCACACGACGCCGAAGACGCCGGCGACCAGGCCGAGGAAGCCGCCGAAGCCGCTGTCCAGCACGGCCCAGCCGACCATGCCGAGCAGGCCGACGCCGAAGGTCAGCAGCACCGCGGCGACGAACGTCTTGATGTCGGCGCCGGTGGTCTTGGGCCGGGGGACCGGCTCAGTGGAGTGGTAGGTCACGGCGTCATCCTAGAGCCGGCAGGCCGGGAGCGCGGGGACCCCGCAAACAGATGGACATCCGACTAACGCGCGTCCGAGCAAGCGGTATCGTCTAGCCATGACGACCACGACACAGTTCGCCCATCTCCCGCACCCGAGTCCTGCGAGCGCGGACCGTGTCGCGGAGGTACTCGAAACGCCCGGTTTCGGGTTGTACTTCACCGATCACATGGTCACCGTCAAGTGGTCGAAGGCCGAAGGCTGGCACGAAGCCCAGGTCGGTCCCTACGCCCCCTTCACCCTCGACCCGGCGACGTCGGTGCTGCACTACGGCCAGGCCATCTTCGAAGGTCTCAAGGCCTACCGCCAGCCGGACGGCACGATCGCGTCGTTCCGGCCGGACGCCAACGCGTCGCGGTTCCGGCAGTCGGCCGAGCGGCTCGCCATGCCGCAGCTGCCCGAAGAGGTCTTCGTGGACTCGCTGCGGGAGCTCATCGCCGTCGACGGCCGGTGGGTGCCCACCCGGCAGGGTGATTCGCTGTACCTGCGGCCGTTCATGATCTCGACGTCCACCGGGCTCGGCGTCAACAGCCCGGCCGCCGACTACGTGTACACGGTCATCGCTTCGCCGGCCGGGTCGTACTTCTCCGGCGGCGTGAAGCCGGTCAGCGTCTGGCTGTCCACCGAGTACGTCCGGGCGGCGCCCGGCGGCACCGGCGCGGCCAAGTGCGCCGGCAACTACGCGGCGTCGTTCGTGGCGCAGGCGCAGGCCGTCGAGAAGGGCTGCGACCAGGTGGTGTGGCTCGACGCGGTCGAGCGGCGCTGGGTCGAGGAGATGGGCGGGATGAACCTGTTCTTCGTCTTCGGCTCGGGCGAGAACGCCCGGGTGGTCACCCCGGAGCTGACCGGGTCGCTGCTGCCGGGCGTCACCCGCAAGTCGCTGCTGCAGCTGGCTTCGCGGCTCGGCTACAAGATCGAGGAGCGCCGCATCTCCACCGACGAGTGGGAGAAGGCGGCCGCCTCCGGCGAGCTGACCGAGACGTTCGCCTGCGGCACCGCGGCGGTGATCACGCCGGTCGGGCACGTGAAGCACGCGAACGGTGAATTCACCATCGCCGACGGGCAGCCCGGCACGTTGACGATGAAGCTGCGTGAGGAGCTGACGGGGATCCAGGAGGGCACCCGGCCCGACCCGGACCACTGGATGGTCGAGCTCGGCTGAGCGGTTCGACGGAAGCGGCCCCCGGCGTCTTGCCGGG
>NZ_JBSGJD010000426.1:0-4724 GCF_053605405.1 Amycolatopsis sp. NPDC003861 | reverse complement strand
GTGCGTTGGACGCACCCAACGCCACATCGGGGCGTTCGGGCGGCCCCGCCTACCGGCCCGTGCGGCAGGCAGGCACGGCCGGGTCGTACGCCAACAACCCCGCCGCCCGGCGCGAAACCGGTGCGCTCGTCGCCTCACTGCGCGCGCACGTGCGGGACCGGCTGCCGCTGTACATGGTGCCCTCGGCGTTCGTCGTGCTCGACAAGCTCCCGGTGCTCGCCTCCGGCAAGCTGGACCGCAAGGCCCTGCCCAGCCCGGAGCGGTTCACCGCCGGGCCGGGTCGCGCGCCGCGCAATCCCGTCGAGCAGCTGCTGTGCGAGATGTTCACCGACGTCCTCGGCGTGCCGCAGGCCGGCCCGGACGACGATTTCTTCGCCCTGGGCGGGCATTCCCTGCTCGCCACCCGGCTGATCCAGCGGATCCGCGCGGCCGTCGGCGCCGAGGTGCCGGTGCGGGCCGTGTTCGACGCCCCGACGCCGGCCGCGCTCGCGGACCACCTCGCCGGGGCCGTCACCGGGACCGAGCGTCGTCCGCTCACCCGCGTCACCGAGCGGCCGGAACGGCTGCCGCTGTCGTTCGCCCAACAGCGGCTGTGGTTCCTGCACGGCCTCGAAGGCGGCTCGGCGACCTACAACGTCCCGCTCATCATGCGGCTGGCCGGGGAACTCGACGTCGACGCGCTGCGCGAAGCGCTCAACGACGTCGTGGCCCGGCACGAGGCCCTGCGGACGGTCTTCCCGGTCGCCGACGGTGTCCCGTACCAGGAGATCCTGCCCGAGCCGACAGTGGAGCTCGCCGTCCGCGAAGTGTCCGATGTGGACTCCGAAGTGGACGTTCTGGTGCGGGGCGTGTTCGACCTCGGCGCCGGGGTCCCGGTGCGCGCGGAACTGCTCACCGACGGCCCGCGGCGGCACGTGCTGGTCCTGGTCGTGCACCACATCGCCGCCGACGGCTGGTCGCTGTCCCCGCTCTGGCGGGACATCGCCGCGGCCTACCGCGCCCGCCGGCACGGCGAAGCTCCACAGTGGACACCGCTGCCGGTCCAGTACGCGGACTACACGCTCTGGCAGCGCGATCTCCTGGCCGTCGAAGAGGAAGCCCAGCTCGCCTACTGGCGGGAGACTCTGGACGGCCTGCCCGAGCGGATCGCGCTCCCGCTCGACCGGCCGCACCCGCCGGTGTCGGCCTACCGCGGCGGGTTCTTCACCTTCACCTGGGACGCCGGGCTCCAGGCCGCCGTCACCGACCTCGCCCGCGCCTGCGGGGCCAGCCCGTTCATGGTCGTGCACGCGGGCCTGACCGCACTGCTGTCGCGCCTCGGCGCGGGCACCGACCTGCCGATCGGCACCCCGATCGCCGGCCGCACCGACCCGGCCCTCGACGACCTCGTCGGCTTCTTCGTCAACACCCTGGTGCTGCGCGTGGACACCGGCGGCGACCCGACGTTCCACGACCTCGTGGCCCGGGTCCGCGAGCGCAGCCTCGACGCCTACGCCCACCAGGACGTGCCCTTCGAGCGTCTGGTCGAGGCGCTCAACCCGGCCCGGTCGCTGGCGCACCACCCGCTGTTCCAGACCATGCTCGCCTGGCAGAACACCCCCGGCGCCGGCGTCGAACTGCCCGGCCTGACCGTCACCGAACAGCCCGTCGGCACCGGCACGGCCAAGTTCGACCTCTGGTTCTCCTTCACCGAGCGCGCCGACGGCCTGCACGGGCAGGCCGAGTTCAACGCCGAGGTGTTCGACCGCGCGACCGTGACCGGCCTCCTCGACCGCCTGGAGACCCTGCTCCGGCAGGTCGCCGCCGCCCCGGACCGCCGCCTCGGCTCCCTGGACGTGCTCACCGCGGCCGAGCGTGACGGCCTCGAACCGACCTGGTCGGGGGCCGTCGCGGACGTCCCCGCGGTCACCGTGCCGGAGCTGTTCGCCGCCCAGGTCGCGCGGACCCCCGGCCACCCCGCGCTGGTCTTCGAGGACGAAGAACTCACCTACGCCGAGCTCGACGCCGTTTCGACCCGCCTCGCCCGTGTGCTCGCCGCGCGGGGAGCCGGGCCCGAGCGCGTGGTCGCCCTGGCGCTGCCCCGCTCGACGCACCTGGTCACGGCGATCCTCGCCGTGCTCAAGACGGGTGCGGCCTACCTGCCGCTCGACCCCGGCTACCCGGCCGACCGCATCGCGTTCATGCTGGAAGACGCCGACCCGGCGCTCGTGCTGGCCGTCGCGGAGACCGCCGTCGAGGGCGCTCTGCTCCTGGACGACCCGGACACCCTGGCCGGAGTCGCGGCCGAGCCCCTCGAAGTCGTCCTCCGCCCCGAGAACCCGGCGTACGTCATCTACACCTCAGGGTCGACCGGCCGGCCGAAGGGGGTCGTCGTCCCGCACGCCGGGATCGTCAACCGGCTGCTCTGGATGCAGGACGCATACGGCCTCACCGCCGAAGACCGGGTGCTGCAGAAGACGCCGTCGAGCTTCGACGTCTCGCTGTGGGAGTTCCTCTGGCCGCTGCTCACCGGCGCCACCGAGGTGCTCGCCCGGCCGGACGGGCACAAGGACCCCGCCTACCTCGCCCGGCTGATCCGCGACCGCGGGATCACGACCGTCCACTTCGTCCCGTCCATGCTCCAGGTCTTCCTCCAGGAACCGGCGGCGCGGGAATGCCCGAGCCTGCGCCGGGTGCTGTGCAGCGGCGAAGCCCTGCCGACGGACGCCATCACGCAGTTCGGGCAGGTCCTCGACGCCGAACTGCACAACCTCTACGGACCGACCGAAGCCTCGGTCGACGTCACGGCCTGGCACACGTCCACTGAGGACACTTCCGTCCCGATCGGACGTCCGGTGTGGAACACCCGCACCTACGTCCTCGACGCCGCCCTGCGCCCGGTCCCGCCGGGCACCCCGGGCGAGCTGTACCTGGCCGGTGTCCAGCTCGCCCGCGGCTACCTCGGCCGGGCCGGGCTCACCGCCGAACGGTTCGTCGCCGACCCGTTCGGCGCACCCGGCACCCGGATGTACCGCACCGGCGACCTCGCGCGCTTCCGCCCCGACGGCGTCCTCGAGTTCCTCGGCCGCGGCGACGAGCAGATCAAGATCCGCGGCTTCCGCGTCGAACCGGGCGAGATCGCGGCGACCCTGTCCGCGCACGACGACGTCGCCCACGCCGTCGTCGTCGCCCGCGAAGACCGGCCCGGCGACGTCCGGCTGGTCGGGTACGTCGTCCCCGCCGACACCTCCGGGTCCGCCGAGGAGGAGACCGAGCAGGTCGGCGAGTGGCGCGAGCTGTACGACTCGATGTACTCCGGCGACCGCGACGAGTTCGCCGGCTGGAACTCCAGCTACACCGGCGAGCCGATCCCGCGCGCAGAGATGCGGGAGTGGCGCGACGCGATCGTCGGCCGGATCCGCTCACTCCGGCCGAAGCGGGTCCTGGAGATCGGCGTCGGCAGCGGCCTGCTGCTGACCGAACTGGCCCCGGACTGCGAGACCTACTGGGGCACGGACTTCTCCGCCGAGGTCATCGCGTCGCTGGGGGAGCGGGTCGCGGCCGATCCGGTGCTGGCCGAGCGCGTCGAACTGCGCACCGGCGACGCCGCCGACCTCGGCGGCCTGCCGTCCGGGTTCTTCGACACCATCGTGCTCAACTCCGTCGTCCAGTACTTCCCGAGCGGCACGTACCTCCTCGACGTCGTGCGCACGGCACTCGGCCTCCTGGCGCCGGGCGGGGCGCTGTTCGTCGGCGACGTCCGGGACCTGCGGCAGGTCCGGGCGTTCCACACCGCCGTGGCCCGGGCGCGCGGCGGCGACGTCGAACAGCGGTTGCTGCGGGAGAAGGAACTCCTGGTGGCACCGGAGTTCTTCGCCGGTCTCGACGGGGTGGCGGCGGACATCCGGGTCAAGCGCGGCCGGGCGGTCAACGAACTCACCCAGTACCGCTACGACGTCGTCCTGCGCCCCGGCGCGGCCGAGCCGCCGCCGGGGGAGACGCTGATCTGGGACACCGATGTGTCCACAGTGGACGAAGTGATCGTCCGCCGAGCCGACGGCCTGCGCGTCGAAGGCGTCCCGAACGGCCGCACCACCGACGGCGTGGACCCCGAAGACTGGTTCGAGCTGGGTGCGGTGGTCACCTGGTCCGCGACCGGCGACGGCTCGGTCGACGTCCTGTTCGCCGGCGACGCGGCCGGGGCGTTCCGGCCCGGTCCGGACCCGGTCCTGAGCTACACCGGCAACCCGCGGCGCTCGCGCCGGAGCACCGCGCTCCCGGCGGACCTGCGGACCTTCGCCGCCGGACGGCTGCCCGAGCACATGGTGCCGTCGGCGATCGTCGTCCTCGACGCGCTGCCGGTGACGGCGAACGGCAAGCTCGACCGCCGCGCCCTGCCCGCCCCGGACGTCAGCGCGCCGGTCTCGGACCGCGAGCCGCGCACCCTCCTCGAACGGCAGCTGTGCGAGCTGTTCGCCGACGTCCTCGGCCTGCCGCGGGTCGGCCCGGACGACAGCTTCTTCGCCCTCGGCGGCCATTCGCTGCTGGCCACCCGGCTGATCGCCCGCGTCCGCACCACTCTCCAGGCCGAGCTCGAAGTGCGGGCGGTCTTCGAAACGCCGACGCCGGCGGGCCTGGCCGGGGTGCTCGCCACCGCCCAGGGAACCGCGCGGCCGCCGCTGGTCGCCGCCCGGCAACCGGACCTCGTCCCGCTGTCGGGCGCCCAGCAGCGGCTGTGGTTCCTG
>NZ_JBSGJD010000425.1:0-4875 GCF_053605405.1 Amycolatopsis sp. NPDC003861 | reverse complement strand
CGTTCGGTGCGTCAGACGCACCGAACGCCACATTGGGGCGCTTGAGGCGGGGGGTCAGCGGCGCCGGGCCAGCTCGGCCAGCCGGCGGTTGATCACCTTGGCGACCGCCGCGGGGCTGCAGAAGTCGCGGATCGCCTCGATCGCCTTCGCGCCCATTTCCGCGCGCAGCCGCGGGCTGTCGGCGAGCTTGCGCAGCCAGCGCGCGGCCTGGTCGACGTCCGCGTCCGCCCACAGCTGCCCGACGGTGTACCAATCGCCGAAGCCGCCGCCGAACCGGTGGTCGTTCGGGCCGATCGCGCGGGGCTCGTACCCGACGACCGCCGCCGCGCCCGGGGGCATGAAGTCGACGTTGCCGCCGAACCCGGTCGCCACCACCGGCTTGCCCATCGCCATCGCCTCGGCCATCCCGAGCCCGAAGCCCTCGGAGCGGTGCAGGGAGGTGTAGACGTCGCAGGTGGCCAGCAGCGTGTCCATGTCCGTGCGGGACATCTCGCGCCGCAGCAGCGTCCCGCCCACCGACGCGACCGCCGCGCTCAGTGAGGCGTCCAGCTCCGGGAACCGCTGGAGGTCGTTCACCTTGAACACCAGGTGCGCCTTCGTCCCGCGCTCCTCCGGCGGGAACGCCCGGCGGAACGCCTCGAGCACCGCCCACGGGTTCTTCCGGGCGTCGCTCGAGGACGCGCTGAACGTGAACAGCACGATGAGGCCGTCCTCGGGGAGGCCGAACTTCGCGCGGTCCCCGGTCACGTCGGGCGCCTGGGGGACGACGTTGGGCACCACGGTGATCGGGATGTCGGTCACCGTGCGGAAGGAGTCCGAGACGAACTGGGAGATCAGCCAGAGCTCGTCGATGCCCGGCAGGTGCGGCAGCGCGTGCACCGGCGGTTCCGGCAGCTCCCACGCCCACACCGCGATCGTGTAGCGGTCGAGCGCGTGCTCCGGGATCAGCTGCCACTCGTTGACGTTGACGAGCCACAGGTCGACGTCGAACTCCTTGCCCCGGCGCAGGGCGGCGACCTCCGGCGGCACCTCGATCGTGCGGAACGGCGCCTGGCTGTTGAACTCGGTGAACGTCAGCTCGGTGCCGTGCGTGGCCATCGCCTGGACGTACCGGCGAGCCGCCTCGGACAGGCCGGTGGTGGCGCGGACGTCGGCGAAGACATTCACGCCGGGCCGCCGCTTTTCTTGCGGCGCCACGAAGTTCTCCGCGGCGGCGATCGCGTCGGCGTAGCCCCGCGCGGCGATCGCCCAGGTGGCGTTCTCCCCGGTCCACTTCCGCGCGAGCTCCCCGGCCGCGCGCAGCTCCTCCGGCCAGCACATGCCGCGCTCGAGCAGCCGGTACAGCTCGGCCGCCTCTGCCGCTGGTGACACGGGCACGGTCCAGCAGAACGCGCTGTCGTAATGCCGGTGCTGCGGGAGGTCGCTGGTGATCACCACGCGCCCGGCGCCGAACGCCCGCAGCATCGTGCCGCTGGTCTCGCCCGCGGTCGGCCACCGCAGGCTGACCACGGCGTCGGCGGCCAGGATCAGGTCGTCGAGGCGGTCTTCGGCCGGCGACAGTTCGAAGTGGACGGAGTCGGGGAACCCGCTCGCTGCGACCACCTGCCGCACCTGGTCGAGCACCCCGGCGTCCCCGGCGTGCCCGGCGATCAGGAGCCGCGCGTTGGGCCAGCGGCGGCGCAGCTCGGCGAAGGCCAGCACGGCAGCGGTCACCCGCCGGTGCCCGGCCAGGCTGCCGAAGACGCCGAAGACGACCTGGTCGTCGGTCCAGCCCAGCCCGGCCCGCACCGGCTCGCGGCGCGCGGGGTCCGGCAGGAGAGCGCCGTGCGGCACGGCGTGCACGGGAACCCCGGGGTACCGCGCGCGCAGGAACTCCGCGGTCTGCGGGTCGTGCACGACGACCCCGCGGCTGGTCGTGACGAGCCGGCGTTCCAGGGTCAGCGTGCCGTGGTCGAGGGTCTTGACCCCGTCGACCTCGATCGCCGGCAGGCCGTGCAGCAGCGCCGGATCGTGCTGGTGGCCCCAGATCGGCCCGTGCGCGTACCGCACCTCTTCGCGGAACGCCTCGGAGGCGACGCTGCCGAGAATCCCGGCGTGGAAGTCCAAAAGGGACGGATCGTGCAACACCACGACCCCCGGGTCCGCGATCGCCCGGCGGTAGATCTCGCCGTGGACGCCGGCGTGGTTGCCGATGTGGTAGACCGGCACGCCTTCGGACGGCTCGTCCGCCTCCAGCAGCCGGACACCGGCCGGCACCCGGGCGCCCGGCGCGTCGGTCATCGCCGCGACGTCGAGCAGCTCGGACAGGGCCTCGGTGAGGTGGTAGCTGTAGTCCGCGATCCCGCTGGTCCGAGGCGGCAGCGGGGTCCACATGGTGGCCCGGGCGGTCATCGACGGGCGATCAGGCACAGGCGCTCACCGAGACCGTCGGCGGCGGCCACCTCGCGGACGTCGACCTCCGGGAAGCCCGCCGCCTCGGCGACGAACCGGAGGTAGACCGGGTGCAACGGCTTGCGCGCGAAGGGATCCAGCTCGAACTCGGTGACCGCGCCGGCGCCCGGCGTCTCGACCAGCAGCACGCCGCCGGGCTGCAGCGCTGTCGCGGCGAGGTCGGCGAAGCGCGCGAGCGCGTCCGGCGTCCGGCGTTCGGCGAACCGGAAGGCGGTCACCGCGCCGAGCGAGCGGGCCGGCACGGCCGCCAGCGCGGCCAGCGGCTCCTGCGCGGCGACGTCGAGGCCGAGCCCCGCGCAGTGCTGCCGGACCAGCTTGTTGTCCGACGCCGCCAGGGACGGCAGGTCCGCCGAGCGAAGCACCTCGAGCCATTCGCCGCGGCCCGGTGCGACGTCGAAGACCGGGCCGTTGGCGCCCGCCTCCCGCGCTGCCGTGATGAGCGGCAGGTGCGTCTTGCGGACTTCGCGCACGCGGCTTTCCGGCCCGTCGAGCAGCTGCGAAAGCGCGAGTTCGAGGAACGATTCGCGGTCGGCGACGTCCGTGGCGACCTCGGTGACCGGCTGCCCGGCCCGGACGCGGTCGAGCGCGACGTCCAGCTGGGCGTGCCGCAGCCGGGCATCGGCCGCCGCCGAGGTCAGCGCCGCCACCTGCGCTTCCAGGGCCTTCAGCCGCAGCTCGGCGTCGTCACCCTGCTCGGCCGTTTCCGCCTGCTGCAGCTTCAGCTCGGACAGCTGCGATTCGATCCGGCCGAGACCCGCGTACAGCCGCTGGTTCAGGCCCGCGGTCATGGTTTTGTCCTGCTGCCGCAGCAGTTCGACCTCGTGCGCCAGCTCGGCGTGGCGGACGGCGTCGGCCGGCAGCTCGCGCTGGGCGTGGTGCACGGCGGCGAGCGCGTCCCGGATGGCCAGGTTGGCCTCGATCTGCCACTTCACCTGGCGCTTCCACAGGAACCGCAGGGCCAGCCGGCCGAGCAGGTCGGTCCTGCGCAGCGGCAGGTGCAGCTCGCGGTGTTCGTCGAGGCGGGCCAGCGCGGCGGCCAGCTGGTCAGAAGACATGCACAATCCCACAGTTCGGCGCGGTCATCGGTTGAGCTCGCGGAAGATGTTCTGCTGCACGGACGGCGTCAGCATCGACGCGGCCCCGGCGATCAGCCCGCGCTCGGCGAACTCGACCACCACGACGTCGCTGCGCTCGAGCAGGTCGGCGATCGCGGCGCCGCTGTCGGAGTCGGACGTGCTGTAGTGCATGGCGGTCAGGTCGCGGAAGGTGGCGGCCATGTACGGCAGGGTGCGGATGGTGAACGAGTCGCCGAGCCAGGCCGTGCGGAGCCCGTAGGTGCCGGTCCCGGACGCGGTGTCGGTGTGCACCGGCGGGATGTAGTCGCCGGGCATCGTGCGGGTCAGGTCGGTCCGGCCGTCGGGCATCAGCGCGTAGTGCGTGCCGTCGGTCAGCCCGGTCCGGCCGATCAGCCGGGGCAGGTCGGCCGGCAGCTCCCAGTTCTCCTTCGGCTGGACGCGCCAGCTCGACGTGATGCCCGGCCGGAGCTTTTCGGTGACCTCGCGGACCGCGGTGATCGCACCTTCGTCGTTCCAGTGGGCATCCAGCGGGCCGTAGAGCGGCTGGCCCTTGCGGTTGGCCCAGTCCTGGAGGGGTTTGCGCAGGTCGACCATGAAGTTCTCGGCGTCGACCCGGCGCCAGAAGTCGTTCTGGACGCTGTCGTGGCAGTCCTTGCCGAGGTAGTTGTCCGGCAGGTGCTCCGGGACCATGGTCGCCTTGTCCGGCGCGATGACGACGACGAGCTGGCGGCCGGACGCCTCGATCCCGTCCCGGAACTGGCGCAGCCGGTCGAACGTGGTGTCCAGGTTCTCGGTCGGCACGCAGTGGCTGGTGACCTCGTCGCCGAGGTACAGCCAGCCGTTCTTGCCCTCGATCACGGTGGGGAACTGGCGCGGGTCGAGCTTCGTGTCGCCCGGCACCTGCAGCGGGCCCTGCTGGTGTTCCTGGTTCAGCGGCGGCGGTTCGCCGAACACCCCGCGGCTGATGCCGTCGGCGGTGTGCACGGCCTGCTCGCGCAGCACCAGGTGGTCGGTGGCCCAGTTGCCGAGCTGCGGGAAGAACGACCAGCCCTGCCCGAGGCTCGGGAACGGGGTCAGCGCCCGGTTTTCGAACTCGCCGGGCCGCGCGCCGAAGACGACCGACAGGTTCGGCGTCAGGAAGAAGACGGTCGCGCAGATCAGCGCCACGAGCTGCTTCCCGCCGTGGCGCGGCCGGTAGAGCGCGTGCTCGCGGGGGAGGAAGGCTTCGTAGACCGGCAGCATCGTCTGCTGCGGACCGCCCGGCCGCGTCACGACGTCACCCGCATCCGGCGGGCCACCGGCCGCAGCAGGCGGCGGGCGCGGGCGGCCAGCGGCGACCGCGGCGGCT